>JAUUYW010000461.1 GCA_030590265.1 Candidatus Krumholzibacteriia bacterium | reverse complement strand
CCAACCCTTCAGGTATGTTGTGCAAAGTGATGGCCAACACCAAAAGAACGCTGCGGTGCCAGCCGGTTTTGATGCCTTCAGCTTCTTCATCGGGAAAACCAAGGTGAAGGTGGGGCAGAACCTTGTCTATAGCCATCAGGAAGGCACCACCAGAAAGAAATCCGATGACGGCCGGCAACCAGGGAGGCTTCCCGGCGGCTTCAGACATGGCAATGGCTGGCGCCAACAAGGACCAGAAGCTGGCAGCGATCATGATCCCGGCGGCAAAACCGAGCATGGAATCAAGAAGTTTGCGGTTGACCTTATTGAACAGAAAAACCACCGACGCCCCAAGGGCGGTGACGCCCCAGGTGAAGGTGGTGCCCAGCAGCGCCTGCTTGACCGGATGCAGATCCACAAACCATTGAGGAATAAACTCAGGCATTGTTAACCTCTCCAGTTCTTTTCCTCGAGGGGTTTGTTCATGAGAATTTCTTCAATGCTGTCCAGAACTTCAGGCGTCAATTGCTCGGCAACTTCAAGGGCTTTCATATTCTCGGTGACTTGTTCGGGTCTGGAAGCACCGGTAATCACGGTGGAAACATCTTCGTTGGTCAGGCACCAGGCGATGGCCAGCTGAGCCAGGGTGCAGCCCAACTCGGCAGCCACAGGAGCCAGCAGCTTCACTTTTTCCACCTTCTGTTTCCCCGCCTCACTCTCCAACTCGGGTCGCAGCCACTGGTAATTGGGCAAACTCATGCGCGAACCTTCGGGGATGCCATCATTGTATTTTCCGGTGAGGATGCCGCTGGCCAAGGGGCTCCAGATGGTGGTGCCAAGGCCGATATCATCGTACAAATCCGCGTACTCGGCTTCCACACGGTCCCGGTGGAACATGTTGTATTGAGGCTGTTCCATGGTCGGTGGGATGAGGTGTTCCCGACGGGCGAAATCATAAGCCTGACGGATTTGCAGGGCGCTCCATTCGCTGGTGCCCCAATACAGGGCCTTGCCCTGGTTCAAGACCTGATTCAAGGCCCAGACGGTTTCTTCGATGGGCGTATCCAGATCGGGGCGATGGCAGTAAATCAAATCAACGTAGTCCATGTCCAGACGACGCAGGGCCGCATCGGTGCCTTCGATGATGTGTTTGCGGGAAAGACCTTTGTCGTTGGGACCCTCGCCGCCCCAGAAAATTTTTGTGCTGATGACCAGGTCGGTGCGCTTCCACTCGGCCTTGCGCAAGGCCTTGCCCATGATGGTTTCGGCCTGACCGGCTGCGTAGACCTCGGCGTTGTCGAAAAAATTGACACCGGCATCGTAGGCGGCCTTCATGCAATTGTAGGCGTCGTCTACATCCAGCTGATCTTTGAAGGTGACCCAGGCGCCGAATGAAAGAGCGCTGACTTTGAGGCCGGATTTGCCCAGATATCTGTATTCCATGATTGCTCCTTGGAGGTAGGGGACGGATTTCACTTCATATGGCGAAATAATATAGTGGTTGTTGTTGGGGACCGCTTTATTGTTTGGGTACCGGGTTTTCTTGTCAACACAGTTGTCTTGGAGGATTAATGAACCATGGGAAGCATCAACCGAAACAGCCTTTGTCCCTGCGGCAGTGGTAAAAAGTATAAAAAGTGCTGTATGGGCAGTGCTGAAACCATTTCCGCGTTAGCTCCAGAACCCGAGTCGTTTGAATGGGAAAAGCCTTCCCAAGGGCGTGACCAGGACAAGCAAATCGATCTGTTTATTATTCAAGGCCATGGTAGTCGCAACAAACAGGACTATGCCGCTGCCTGTGATATTTGGGCCAGGGCCTGGGATCAGCTCCTGCTTCGGCTTGGGCTTGGGATGACCACCTTCGATAAAAGTCTTCCGGCCTACGATGGCTCCTTCTTTCTGAAAAATTGGACCCAGGATTACTGCGCAACTTTGTACAACGCCGCTCTGACGGATGCGGCTACAGCAAAAGTGGGGGTCTCATTCTGCCAAGGAATTCTTTTACAATTTTCTGATGAAGACAGTCAATTCCTGAACAACTTCAAGGCATCCCTGGGCGAATTTCATTACCTCGCTGCAGAGGCGCAGGAAGGTGAGAAAATTCTGACTGACCTGATCTATGATTATCCTCAATGCGCCATTGGTTATGCCTATTTGGCAGATATGTTAGGTGCTGCGAAATACAATCCCACTGGGGATGCGCCCGTTGATCTGGATCGGGCCATTGATTTGTTGGAAAAAGCCCTGGCTTATCCGGTGGAAGATGCAGCCGATTTCGACCTGGAAAAGCGACTGAAAGGTTTTCAGTCGGACCGTCAAGGAAACTAAATGACGGCCGACTCATCGGTCTTTTCGTTCTCAATTTCCAATTCCTGGTCATAGCAGTAGGTGCCGCAGTTCAGGCAGCGACCTGCTTCGTAAACAGCATCTTCCTCGTCGATAGTTCCTTCAACTTCCTTGAATGTTCCAAGGCGATCTTCCAACGATACCACCGGTTCATGAACCTTGGGCCTGGGTAAAACGCCGGAGATGGAATCGAAAATCGATTCGGGCACCAATTCCGTTTGGCGTTGTTCGATGGGCGGAATCTCGCCCGTGGTCATGTAGAAGTGGATGGAACGAGCGGCAAATCGGCCGGCACTGATGGCGTCGACCATCAAGGCCGGGCCCGTGAAACAGTCACCTCCGGTGAAGATGTAGGGGACGTCCGTTTGCAGGGTTTGCTCCTTGGCGTCGATGGTGGACCAGCGAGTGGTGGGCAAAGATGGCATGCCATCCTGTTCCAGGAAATCCAGATCCGGTGT
>JAUUYW010000400.1 GCA_030590265.1 Candidatus Krumholzibacteriia bacterium | reverse complement strand
GCTGAACCGATAACTCAACACGGATTAAAAAAGTCCCCGAGGTCTACAACTCGGGGACTTTTGTTTTACGGTTAAAGAGAATCAGGCCGTTTGTAATTTCTCCCGTTCGTGTTTGGGCAAAGTCAGCGTCGGATCTTTGCTGATCCGTGCCTTTTGCAAGAAAAACACCACTGCCCACAAGACCAGGCCGAACCCATCGATAGCCAGCGATGGAACCTGGATGCCAATGCCGTGCACGATGTCGGGGAAGAACAGGATGACGGTGGCCACTGCCATGATCACCCATTCAACAGGATTCATGCCACAGGACAGGTAACCCATGGTCAGGCTGCCGAAGGCAACGGTGGCCATGGTGATGGTTACAAAGGTTATGATTATCTCCAGAGGCGTCCCGCTGAGCAGGAATCCTTTGCTGTAGGCAAAGAGGAACGGGCCAATGTAGAGGAACTTGGCGAACTTGAAGCTTGTCCAGCCGGTCTTCCAGGGATCAGCACCGGCAATGGCTGCGCCCGCATAAGCGGCCACGCACACCGGCGGAGTGATGTTGGAGTCCTGACTGAACCAGTAGACGATCATGTGCGACGCGATCATCACCCAGGCCACATTCTCTACCATCCCCCTTGTGATCTCCATGTCGGCAAGGGGCATGCCGAATTGTTGCATGGCGATCATGTTGGAGACGGAGCCGACGGTCAGCACTGCGGTGATCAGGTAGGCCGCAGTCACGGGCACGCCCATTCCCAGCACCAGCGAAGCAATACCGATGAGCAGAATGGCCACCGGCAGATAACCTCCGGAGAGGCTGATGATGATGTCTGAGAATTTAAGGCCGATTCCCGAAAGGCTGATGGTACCGACAATGATACCGATCACGCCCACGGTGGCGCCGATGATCAGGGTGTTGCGGGCCCCTTCAATCATGGCGTCACGAATTTCGCGCCAGCCCATCTTGTTTTCAGGGGTGAACCAACTGACCACGATGCAGCTGACGATGGCGGCCACCGCCGAATAACCGGCTGATTTTCCCACGAGCATCAAGAAGACGATCAGCGCCAGCGGTGTGACCAGAAACCATTCTTTTTTCAGGATTTCACCTGCTGTTGGGGCATCCGGATCGTTGATTCCATATAGTCCGTGGCGTTTGGCTTCGAAATGAATCATCACGAAAACCGACAGGAAGTACATGAGGGCTGGGAAAATAGCCATCTTCATGATATCCACGTAGGGAATTTCCGTCATTTCAGCCATAAGGAAACCGCCGGCTCCCATGATGGGGGGCATGAACATGCCGCCGATGGAGGCAGACGGTTCGATGGCTCCGGCCACATGGGGCCGAAAGCCCGCCTTTTTCATCATGGGGATGGTGAACGCTCCGGTGGAAACGGTGTTGGCAATGGCGGAGCCCGAAACCGAGCCGAAGAAACCCGAAGCAATGACCGCCACCTTGGCGGGGCCACCCACGCTGTTGCCCACCAGGGCCAACGGCACATCAATGAAGAACTTGCTGGCTCCGGAGGCCTTCAGGAACGAGCCGAAGAAAATAAACAGGACCACGTAGGTCACCAGCACATTGGCCATGATCCCGAAAATTCCGTCCTGGTTGTAGAACAGGAAGTTCAGGGCCCGGGTGACGCGGAAACCATCATGGGCAAAGGCATCCAGAATGGGGACGTCTTCCATGAGGTTTCCCCACAACAGGTAGGCCAAAAAGCCCAGGCCGGCCATGGTCATGGCCATGCCCAGCACACGCCGGGCGGCCTCCAGGGAGATGGCGATGCCAACGACGGCCACCGCCGTATCCAGGTTGGTCTCGCTGCCCATGCGGTAGTTGAGATTCTCGTATTCCACAATCCAGTACCCGACCACCGCCACCGAAACCAGGGCCAGGGCCATGTCCGAAATACTGGGCCGATCAAAACGCGACTTGTTGGTCATGGGGTAGTTGAGGAAGACCAGAACGAAGGTCAACATCACGTAAACACCCAGGAAGTATTGGGTGTCCACCGGGAGGATGCCCGCGTTGTAGATGTAGAACATCACCATGAAAATGCCGAGGGCGGAGGTGAACCAGTACCAGAACCTGGTCAGCTCCCGTCCGCTCTTGGCGTCTTTTTCCATCAACTCGTCGAGGACTTCCTGGCTGGCTGTTTCCAGCTCCGGTTCCTCGGGTGTGGGTTTGTCTTTGTCGGTCATGGAGCCCTCTCTTTAAAAATACGGGGAGGGAGCTGAAACCCCCTCCCCGCACAGTGTAACAACAGAATTTATCCGCTATTTCAGGTTGGCCGGGACGGTTTTCTTATTCTCTTCCCAAAATTTACCGGCACCGGGGTGCAGGGGAATGGAAGCGCCGTCAAAGGCGTTTTCAAGGGTCATGGTCTTGAAAGTCTTCTTGGCCGAGACCATGGCGCTCATGCCTTTTTCACTCCAGAGGGTCTTCATGACGTTGTAAACCACGTCTGCAGGCACTTCGTTGTTGGCACACAGGAAGGTGGCGTCCTGGAAGGTGCTGCATTCGGGCATGTCTTCACCGTAGGTTCCGGCGGGAATGGTAACGGGAATGTAGGCGTATGCATCATAGAAACCGTATTTCTCGGCGTCGGCACCAACATCGATCAAACGGATGTCCACCTGAACGCTGGCTTCGATGATGGAACGGTTGGGGAAACCAACCAGAACCCAGAAGGCGTCAATTTTGCCATCTTTGAAGGCGCTTGCTGCGGCGGAATAACCCAGGAACTGGGGCTTGAAGTTTTCCCAGACGTCCAGGTGGCGGAAGAAGCGCTCGGCGCTGGCGGAGGCGCCACTGCCGGCGTTACCCACGGCTACGCGTTTGCCGATGAGGTCCTTGGCGGTTTTGATGTCGCTGTTTGCGCGCACCACAAGCTGGGCAGGGGCGCCGTACAGGAAGCCCATGGCCATGGTGCCGTCGTACTTATTGGTGTCTTTGGGAAGCAGGCCGCCCCGACCGAGGGCGCTGTCCACTGCGTAACACAGGCCAAAGTTGCTTTCACCGGAGCTGACACGTTTCACGTTTTCCACGGATCCCCCCGAACCCACTGCGGAAAGCTTGATGTTGTCCATGTTTTTGGGAACGTAAACGGCCATGGCGTTGGCAAAGGTATTGAATGTACCACCGGTGGGGCCGCCACCGATTTTGGCTTTGAATTTCTTACCGGCTTCGGCGTCGCCGCTGACAGTCATCATGCTGACGGCAAAGACGAGGGCAAGACTCAACAATAGAAACTTCTTCATGGGGGATTCTCCTTGAGAGGGCAATTAGGGTGAGAAAACAAAATGAGTCAGATGACAGGCTATCCAATCGACTGTTGTATTGTCAATCATAAAAATAGATGCAAATCATTGTAAGTGGGAAGGATGTACGTTTTCATTTTCAAGACGGCTGGAATATCCGGTTTCTTTGTTTCTTCTCAAAATTATCAATATC
>JAUUYW010000174.1 GCA_030590265.1 Candidatus Krumholzibacteriia bacterium | reverse complement strand
GTCATCGAATTGAACGAAGCCTTCGCGGCCCAGAGTTTGGCAGTGCTGAAAGCCCTGAACCTGGATGCCGGCGACGAGCGAATCAACGCCAACGGTGGCGCCATCGCCCTGGGTCATCCCCTCGGCTGCACTGGTGCCAAACTGACGGCCACCGCTTTGCACGAACTGAAACGCCGTGGTGGCAAGTACGCATTGGTGACCATGTGCATCGGCACTGGCATGGGTGCGGCAGGAATTTTTGAAGCAATCTAAAGGAACCGCTCAAACCGAGGAGAGACGATAATGGCAGATAAGAGTTACCCAACGGGCGGCGAGTTCCTGCTTTCCGAGACCGCCCCCGGCGACGCGTTCACACCCGAGGATTTTGACGAGAATCAACGCATGTTTTCCACCACTGTGGATGGCTTTGTGGATTCCGTCATTGCCCCGGTGAGGGACGAGTTGGAATACAAAGGCAACACCGATCTGGGCAAGGGATTGCTCAAGCAGGCGGCGGATATGGGCCTGCTCATGGTGGATATTCCCGAAGCCTACGGTGGCATGGGCAGCAACAAAGCCACCGTCATGCTGGTGAGCGAGCGCATGGCCAACGCCGGCAGTTTCGCCGTGACCCATGGTGCCCAATCAGGCATCGGCACTTTGCCCATTGTGTACTTTGGTACCGAGGAGCAAAAAACCAAATACCTGCCGGGCATTGCTACAGGTGAAATCATGACCTGTTACGCCCTGACCGAGACCGGCAGCGGGAGTGATGCCCTGGCCGCAGCCACTACGGCCAAGCTGAGTGAAGACGGCAGCCACTACGTGATGAATGGCAGCAAACAATTCATCACCAATGCCGGCTACAGCGACATCTGCATCCTGTTTGCCAAAATCGACGGCGAACAATTCACTTGCTTCATCGTTGATCTGCATGCAGACGGAGTGACCATCGGTGCCGAAGAACACAAGATGGGCATCAAGGGTTCCTCCACCTGCTCCATCACCCTTGAAGACGTGAAAGTACCTGCGGATGACCTGCTGGGCCAGATTGGCAAAGGCCATCACATCGCCTTCAACATCCTGAATGTGGGTCGTTTCAAGCTGGGTGCAAGCGTCCTCGGTGGTATCAAGATGACGCTTGCTTCGGCCGTGCCCTACACCAAGGAACGCGAGCAGTTCGGCCAACCCCTGAGCAACTTCGGACTGATCCGCAAAAAGATCGCCGATGTGCAGACCAGTGGCTTCCTGACCGAGAGCATGGTCTACCGCACCGCCGGTTTGCTGGACAAGGCCATCGAAACCCTGGACAAAAGCGCCGAGGGCTACGACCTGGCCGGCATTCAGATGGTGGAAGAGTTCAGCATCGAGTGCTCCATGATCAAGGTTTATGCCAGTGAAGCCCTGGCCTTTGCAGTAGATGAAGGTGTTCAAATGCTCGGCGGTTACGGCTATTGCAGCGAGTACCCGGTGGAGCGTTACTACCGAGACGAACGCATCAATCGTTTGTTCGAGGGCACCAATGAAATCAACCGCATGATCATCCCCGGCATGATCATGAAGAAGGCCATGAAAGGCGAGCTGGCCTTCCTGAAGGCTGCCCAGACGGTGGCTGAAGAGTTGACCGCCCTGCCTTCTTTCGAGGAGCCCGGCGAGCCTGAATTCATGGAAGACGAAATGAAACTCGTGGCCAACATGAAGAAAGTTGTGCTGGCAGGCTTGGGCCTGGCCGCGCAAAAATTCGGCATGGGATTGAAGGACCAACAGGAAGTGCTGGCCGACGTCGCCGACATCTGCATGCATGCCTATGCTTGTGAGAGCGGTATTTTGCGTGCCTTGAAAAAGGCTGACAAAGACGGCCAGGATTCTGCCGCACTCATGGCTGACATGCTTACCCTGGGTGTTCATGATGCCATGGACAAGGTCGGAGTGTTGGCTCGCAATGTGCTGGCCAACACCGTTGATGGTGATGAGCTGCGCACTTACGCCGCTGGCTTGCGCCGGCTGACCAAGCATGATCCGGTGAGCCGGGCCAAGTTGCACGATCGCATTGCCGATAAGGTGATTGCGGCTGATGGCTGGACTGTTGGTTAGGTTCAAGTCTGGGTAATAAGAGACGGCCTCCGGATAACCGGGGGCCGTTGTTTTTGATCGCCGACTGCTCGACAAGCCGGATCGATGAAATTTCAAACTAGTCCAATTTCGGAAACCGAAACCAGTTGTTGCCCGATTCAGCCACAGGTTTGAGTTGAACAAAGCCCCGCACATTCCACAGGTAAATTTTCTCTGCTTCCAGCAAGTCGGCTACTTCTTTGGTCA
The DNA here is from genome assembly GCA_030590265.1 of Candidatus Krumholzibacteriia bacterium. GTDB lineage: Bacteria > Krumholzibacteriota > Krumholzibacteriia > LZORAL124-64-63 > LZORAL124-64-63 > LZORAL124-64-63. The sequence goes on along the minus strand of JAUUYW010000174.1, from coordinate 4,749 downwards.
TGGACCAGGAAGGGATTTCAAGCTGGGATTTGACAAAGACTGACTCCAGGTCGGAAGTGAAGATCTCAAGAGTAAAATGCTCACACTCCACATCCGTTTGCCAAAGAAACTTCTCCGGTGGTGATTCCAATTGGCCGAAGGGAGCATCCAGGCTGATTTGAGAGGTGGAGTCTCCTTCGGCTCCTCGAATTATGGAAGAAACCGTGGGCGGAGAAAAGGATTCCGGGGCAAGAGTGGGTCCCAAAAAAATCAAGGCGGCAACGGCGGCAACGGCGGCTGGCACCAACCAGACCAAGGAACGACGCCGAGTAAGCCGCCCAGGACTTTGAGCATTGTTAATGGCAGGTTGAATATTTTCGCGCCAGGCTCGCTGCAATTCCAGTTCGGCACGATCCCACTGCACTGCCTGGTCTTCAGATCCCAGGTCTTCAGAAGAGTCTTGGCCCAATTCGTTGAAACGCTTGAAACGCTTGATTTCAAGACGGCACTGAGCGCAGGATTCAAGATGTTGTCCTACCTCGACCCTCTCCACTCCAGCCAGCCGCTCTTCGGTATAGGCCAGGAGAGCATCCAGGTCCGGATGATTTTGACTGTTGTCTCTAGTCACCGGTCCGGTCCTTTCGTCCAACCATTCGCTTGAATTTCCGGCTTGCGTTCTGGATCAGGGATCGGGCTCCGCTGGTATTGGTGCAGCCAAGGGTTCGTGAAATTTCCTTCACTGTCAAACCATCCCGAAAGTGTAGAATGAACGCCTCCAACTCCAATTCCTTCATCAGCTTGCCGGCCTTGATCAGGATTTCATCCAACTCGCCTGCTATTTGAGCCTGTTGCAGACCGTTGGAAAAGGACAGATCTTCGGCCTCGAAATCATCCATAGCAGCCAGCTTTTTTCGCCAGCGGTTTTTCTTGGTCCCCACCACCGATAGACAATGGTTGCGAGCGATGCTGTAGACCCAGGTTGAGAATTGGGCTCTTCCGTCATACCCACCCAGGCCTCTGAATATCCGGATGAACACTTCCTGGGTAAGATCCACCGCCTCTTCCCTGTCGTGGGCAATATTGAAGGCCCAGATGTAGATTTTTTTTCGGTAACGGTGGAACAATACCGTGCTGGCTGCCTCGGAACCCTGGTCCACTATTTGGGCCACCAGTTCGGCATCCCCGAGGGTCTTCAACCCTGGGTTCACTTGCTTGGACTCTTCGAATTGAAAAATGACACAAAACAAATTGTCACCTGTGTTGCCATCTGCGAAAAACAAGAGCGGCCAGGACCAGGAGGCAAATTACCAGGGTCCAGACCAGGATACGGGATGATTTTCCAGGGTAGGATACGGTGCCGTCACCGGTCAATACGAATCCGCCTCCGGGGAAATTCCCGTCCTGGGCCCCATTGGCCTTCAGGACCTGCAATCGCACCTTTCGCAAGGCAGCGGCGGCAGTGGAGCCAGATCGCAGCTCACCGTAAAACTGGTCCATGAACCAGCGAGTTTCCCTATCGGGCACATCGGTTTGGGAGGCCAGAACACAGCGACTTCCAGCCAAAAGGAAAGCCTGGGTCAAGCCCGTTATCCCTTCGCCACTGGTTAACATTCCCCCAGCTGAACGACAGGAGGCCAAGGTCACCAGGGATGCCTTCAGGTCCAGGCCCACTATTTCGTGCCACAAAAGAAGCCCGTCGAACATACTGGAAGTTCCTTCGGGACTATTCTCGGCAGATCGATTCAATAGGATGTATGATCGACGGGCGTCGACCTCATCGGCATAACTGTGGGCGGCAAAGTGGATGATGTCTGCTGTGGCCAGAACACCCGAGCGGATTTTTTGTTCGTTGGCTGCATTACCGGTCAAGATCACGGCACTGTCAAAAAGATTAGCCAGGCGCCAGGCTTCTTCGTCGACCTGGGACAAACGCGGCACCGGGGCATCTGTGAAGGGATGCAAACGTTCCTGGCTTGCGCTCCCCTCCAAATCTCCCCCCTCGCAGCCAATGGCCAGGATTTGTTTGGGCGAGCGATCCTGGGTTGAAACCTCGGTCCGCTTTCTCAGCAAGCCCAGGGCTTGCAAAGACGGAGCAGTGAATTGCTCGTTGCTTTCAAAAAGGTACTTTTCTCCATCATGCAGATATGCGAAAGGCAATCGATGCAGCAACCCATCCGGAACAATCACCAAAGTCGAAGTATCGGAAAAATCACCCGACGCCGGTTCAACCAGCAAGGAGTAGAGCTCTTGCCTGGCTGTGGCCATGACTTCTTCGGGTAGCGATGGTTCTCCACCGCTGGCATGTTTCTGCAGGCGAAGGAAGAGTTTGATTTTCTCCTCCAACAAATGGCGTGAAGGCAAGATATAGGTTTTGATATGGGTACGATTTACGGAAAACAAGAAGGATTGATCGGTGCCTAAAAAGTAGGAAAGCAAGTGCTCTTTCGGTTTCAAAACGGCCTGCAACTGTTTTGCTTCCGGAGTTTCAGGAAAAAGAACCGCGGCGTCGATTTCTTCTTCAGCAGACCAACGCAGCTTCAACAGCGTGAATTCGTCTTCCAGTTCATTGATTTGTTGGCGCAGGGAATCTCGCGTGGTCTCTCCCAGGTTTGCCTCCTGCAAACGGGATTGCAGGAAGGTAATCGTAGCCGCCAAATCCCTCTCTTCAGGATCTGTCGTGCGAACAGGAAGGTTGCTGCTATGAGCCATGGCAGCATTCAAACGGCTGGCCATGATTTGGGCCCGAGAGCGCTCCGATGTGACGAATGCACTTGCCGGATCAGCTGTGCCCATGACATACAACTCAACCAAACGTTCGTAGGGCTGAAGGGCGGGCCGGAGCATATGCCGGCGCAACTCGTCGGCCCCTGCCTGTCGCCGCAACGATTCCACCAAAGTGACTGCGCGTTGCAGAAACTCTTCCGCCAGTTTGTTTTGACCCAACTGAAAGTGGTATGCCCCCAAGTCCGAGAGGGCTTTCCATTCCAAATCCGGCAAACCGCCCGCCTCGGCCAGTTCCACCGCCTGCTTCCCCCAATTCACCGCTTCTTCTGGTGAATGGGCAGCTCGCCCCAAAAGCCGGCAAGTCTCGGAACGCACATGGAAATATTCCCGATCCTCCATCAGGTCCAGAGCGGTTTGCAAACAACCACGCGCATCTTCCTGCCTTCCTTCGGACAAGTAGTGCTCAGCCAGACCGTTCAGAGCCCAAATTTCCACGACCAATTCGTTCCAGCGGCGGGAAATATCGATAACCCGCAGGAAATTCAGTTCCGCCAGATCGGATTTACCGGTGGCGGAATATATTGCGGCCATGGTTTGGGAGGCCTTGCGCAGCAGTTCTTCGGCGTTGGTTTCTTCGGCCAGGGCCAGAGCTGCTTGGCAATGTTCCAGGGCCTCCTGATAATCACCAAGTGTAAGATAAACATCAGCACTGCTGGCCAGGGCGTACCCGGCACCTTCCTGGTCACCCAATTCCTTGTACTGTTCCAATGCCTGATGGTTGGTGATCAAAGCCTGGCGATAATCACCTCGCAGGGCTTGGATCAGGCCCAGGGAATTCAGGCACCAAGTGGCACTCATTTGATCCCCAATGTCGATGTTGACCGAATGTGCCCGTTGATAATATTCCGCAGCCCGGTCCAGGTAACCCAGCTTGTGGTTGGTCAGAGCAAGGCCAGCCAGCACCCAATTCAGAATAAACGTCCCTCCCTGCCGGTCCAAAACGTCCAAACAGGTTTCATACTGAAGTTGGGCCTCGGTGTATTCACCCATCAGGGCCAAATTGTAAGCCAAGCGTTGCCGTGCACCGAGTTCCACAAAGATGTTGTCCCCTTGTTCACTCAGAATCAAGGCTTCCCTGAACCGCCGCACGGCTTCCTGGCGATCACCAGACATTTCGGCTACGGCACCCAGCCCTGATTGGATAGGACCCAGGAAACGATGATAACCCCAATCCCTTGCCAACGTCTGAGCCTGCAAAAGGTGGGTGTTGGCCAACTCCAGCTTGCGTTGATTAGTTTCTTCGTATCCCAGATTGGTCAGGACCAGGCACAGTCGACCTCGTTCACCAATATCAAGGGCAATGGCCTGGGCTTGTTGATAGTACTTGAGAGCCTCTTCTTGACGCCGTTGTTTCGATGCAAGTCCGCCAAGAGCATTGAGAATATCCAATTGCATTTCCAGGTAACCCCGAGCCTGGGCACTGTCCAGGGCTGACTGGTACATGGGTTCAGCCAGGTTCAGTTCATCCAACAGGAAGTGGGAGTTGGCCATGATAATATTGGTTTCCAGCTGCAAACGGGGATGATGGGGCAAGAGTCGGCTCGCCGAGGTTATTGCCTGCCGGGAATCCATGATGAGGTCGGGATCCATGATGTCGAACCGACATCTGCAGACCATTTGAGTCGCCGTAAAGGCCGAAAGAAAATCATTTTGCAATTGGCTGGTTCGGGCCAACTCTTGAAAACTGTCAGCCGCGGCGGAAAATTGGTTTTGCCTTCGCAGGGCCTTGGCGATGAGATAACGTCGACCCAAACCACCTGGGGGTAAATCTGAAACAACTCGGTGCTCCACCAGGGCCTGCACCGAGTCGGCGTGGCTCCGGTAGTTTTCAGCGCGAAAACAGCCTTCCAGCAAATCAAGACGGTGGGGTTGTTGTTCGAATAAAATGTAGAAATGTTCGGCGGCAGCGGAGGCTCTTCCTTCATCCAGCAGATTCAGGCCCTGATCCCACTGCTCCAGGGCAAGATCAGCTTTGGCGAGTCCGTT
>JAUUYW010000385.1 GCA_030590265.1 Candidatus Krumholzibacteriia bacterium | reverse complement strand
TGCCGAATGGGCCCAGTGGCCTTCCTGCTCAACGATGAAAGTTAGCCAGTTCCTGCAAACCTGTCGGGTCTGTTGTGGTCCTGCCAACTCGGCTGTGGACCTGGAGGCAAACAGGAGGCAGGAGAAAGCGAGTATCATGAACAGTCTGTTCATTTTGGTCTCTTTTTCTGTTGTTGTTCAATGGTCTTGGAGGCAATTCCATCAACCATTCGCCAACATTCTTGTGGTTTTGAGTATAACACATCCCGATTCATCTGGTCATCACCACCTATCAGTTGGATGCCTATTGAAAAAGCTCATCAAATAAATTTTATAAAATAAAAAAAACTTTACAATGACAGAATTTTGGGTCATATTGTACTTGTTGGAGAAGTTCTATTTTTACAGAATTCGTTTCAGTGCAATCGCAAGCTGGATAACGCCAGGAGAATCCCATGGATATGACCCTCAGTAACGTCAACGAAACAGTCGTCGCCAAAGCTGCTGCCCGCTGCAAGGAAAAAGGGATCATCATTCCCACTCTTGCCCAAATGATGGATCCTTCGTTGGTGCCTCAGGATATCCAGGATAAATTGACAAAAATAGGGCTGCTGGACTTCGACCCCCTGAACCTTTTCCGCATCACCTGGAAGAACGACCATGAAACAGGCAAGTTCAATGAAGGCAATTGGGTTGAGTTTCCTTCGGAGCTGACGGGTGTCAGCGCCCGCATCATCGGTTTGGTGGGCAAATGGTTTCCCACCGGTTCCCACAAGGTGGGGGCGGCCTTCGGCTGTCTGGTGCCGCGTCTGGTCACCGGTGAATTCGATCCCACCAGCCAGATGGCTGTTTGGCCCAGCACCGGCAACTACTGCCGCGGTGGGGCCTTTGATTCCAAGCTGTTGGATTGCCGCTCGGTGGCCATCCTGCCTGAAGAAATGAGCCAGGAGCGTTTTGATTGGCTACAGAATGTTGCCGATGAAGTGATCGCCACCCCGGGCTGCGAGTCAACGTCAAGGAGATCTACGACAAATGCTGGGAATTGAGGGAAACGCGTCCCGAATGCGTGATCTTCAACCAGTTTGATGAATTTGGCAACCCGATCTGGCATTACAATGTGACCGGCAGCATCATCGAAGAGATCTTCAACAAAGTGGCCAAGCCTGGGCAACGCCTGGGCGCCTATGTGGCTTCAACCGGTTCTGCCGGTACTCTCGCAGCGGGTGATTACCTGCGTAAAAAGCACCCAGGCATGATTGTCACCGCCACCGAGGCCCTGCAATGCCCCACCCTGTTCTCCTGTGGCTTTGGTGGTCACCGGATCGAAGGGATTGGCGACAAGCACGTGCCTTGGGTACACAATGTTCGAAACACGGACGTGATCAGTGCGGTGGACGATCAGCAAACCATGGATCTGCTGCGTCTTTTCAATGAAGATGTGGGCCATAAGGTTCTGGCCGAATCAGGTCTTTCCCAGGAATTGATTGAACAATTGCCCCTGCTGGGAATCAGCAGCATCTGCAACCTGGTTTCCTCCATCCAAATTGCCCAGTACTACGATATGGATGGCCGGGACATTATTTTCCTGCCGTTGACCGACTCTGCCGAAATGTACACCAGCCGCCTGGCCGAATTGACCGAGCAGCAAGGTGTTTATGACCGGGATCAGGCCCTGCGTGACCAGGCCCATTGGTTGCACGGTATTACTCCCGATTATTTGCGTGAACTGAGCTATCACGACCGCAAAACCCTGCACAACTTCAAGTATTTCACCTGGGTAGAGCAGCAGGGACGCACCGTTGAGGAATTGCGCCAACTGTGGGATCGGGATTTCTGGACCGAAACGTTCAATGTGGTTGATCACTGGGATAAGCGCATCAACGAGTTCAATGAGCGGATTAAATTGGCCTAAGTGTCTGTTTGGCAAGGATAAAGGTCGCTTTGGAATTGGTCTGTAAAGAGATCAAAGCGAGATGAATTCGAAGGCAGGGTGCCCGCCCTCAAAGGGAACCTGCCTTCGACTCAACTTTCGCTGCGCAACAATTGAAGGAAAAATAAAAATATTTTTCTCTTGCACAAATTTTTGTATCGTGCACAATCAATTGTTGAGGCTTTCATTCAGGAGGTTGATGTGAGGTCTGGCCGCATGAATTGTTTCATCAGCAAAGCCATTTCCGATCACCGTTTCCTTCGGTTCTCCCTTGAAGAGACCGAGTTGGGCCTTCAAATTTTTTCCTGCCTTTCCAGCTTCAAGCCCACCCTTTTTTATACATCTCAACCAAATGGCCTCCACAGGTGGCCTCAAAAACAACCCGTCTGGTACGGGAAACACATGCAACCCATGAATCGGGTTTAATCAGGAGGCAGTGAAATGCAGGATTTCAATAAAATTTTAGAAAAGGCTGAGGAATACAAAGCCGACATGACACAGTTCTTGAGGGACATGGTGCGTATTCCCAGCGAGAGCTGCGATGAAAAGCTTGTGGTTTTGCGCATCAAGGAAGAGATGGAAAAAGTTGGTTTCGACAAGGTGGAAATCGACCCCATGGGCAACATTCACGGCACCATCGGCCACGGACCAACGCTCATTGCCTACGATGCCCACATCGACACCGTGGGTGTGGGCAACATGGACAACTGGAAGTACGATCCCTACGAAGGCTTCGAAGACGATGAACTCATCGGCGGCCGTGGTACCAGTGACCAGGAGGGCGGCATGGCCTCCATGGTTTACGCCGGCAAGATCATCAAAGAGCTCGGTCTTGAGGATGAATACACACTGGTCATGGTTGGCACGGTGATGGAAGAAGACTGTGACGGACTGTGCTGGCAGTACATCGTTAAGGAAATGGGTCTCAAGCCCGATTTTGTCATTTCCACCGAACCCACTGATGGCGGTATTTACCGTGGACATCGCGGACGCATGGAGATCAAGGTGACCACCAGCGGCATCAGCTGTCATGGTTCTGCTCCTGAGCGTGGGGATAACGCCATCTTTAAAATGGCTCCCATTCTGGGTGAGCTCGAAGAGCTGCACACCAAACTGATTTCCGATGAATTCCTGGGCAAAGGAACCTTGACCGTGTCGGAAGTCTTCTTCTCATCTCCATCGCGGTGCGCCGTTGCTGACTCGTGCACTGTTTCCATCGACCGCCGCTTGACCGTGGGTGAGGACAAGGAATATGCTCTCGGACAGATTCGCGACCTGCCTTCGGTGAAGAAAGCAGATGCCAAGGTGGAAATGTACTACTACGAACGGGAAGCCTACACGGGGCTGGTTTATCCCACGGATTGCTACTTCCCCACCTGGGTTGTGCAGGAGGACCATGTTGCATGCCAGTCTGTTGCCGAATCCTACGAAAAACTTTTCAAGAAAGCTCCCCGAATCGACAAATGGACATTCTCCACCAACGGCGTTTCCATCACCGGACGTTACGGCATTCCGACCATTGGTTTCGGACCAGGTAAAGAGGCCCAGGCCCACGCGCCCAATGAGGTGACCTGGAAACAGGATCTCGTGACCTGTGCCGCTCTCTATGCAGCGCTGCCCTTCGTGTA
>JAUUYW010000420.1 GCA_030590265.1 Candidatus Krumholzibacteriia bacterium | reverse complement strand
GGTGCCGTCAAGGCAGGCAAAGTACAAGTCCACCGGAATAAGAGTAGACGAATTGTAGGGATAAAAATGGTTATCCACATACCGGGCAGGAAGCACATCAGTGTCTCCAGCGAGCAAAACGTATTCGGTTCCCCACTTGCGGTAGGCATCCTGGATGAACATGCGCATGGTTTCCTGAATGTCGGCACCATTGCGAAAATTGGCGGTGATGGATTCACGGGTGACGACCAATGAAGGCATACCCAAGTTGGTCTTGTAGTGGGCCAAACGCTGGAATTCACTTTTCATGTCTTCGTTGGTGATGATGAGATATTGCACAGGACTGCCACTGAGGCTGGGGGTGCGAGTTGGGTTGTAGAACTCTTCGTCAGCATCTACGGCCACACCATGGAACCGGGCATAACTCGAAACAGCCTGGGGATTGTGCACAATTTGACGCAGGATTTCGGCGTTGGCTTCTTTTTCACCGGGGATCAACCGTTCGCGCTGAATGGTCAGATCATCACTGCCTCCGTTGGCATAGATGACCCTGACCGAAAAGTCCTGGAGAAATTCGATCTTATCCCCGGAAGCTGTTTCGCTAACTCGGGCAGGATAAATATTGAGGGTCAGGATGTTGTATCCCCGCCAGGTATGGGTCCCGGTGAATTCTCCCCACTGTGCGGGAAAATGGCCATCTTCGAAAAGCAAACGGGACGTTTCCAGGGCCACTCCACTATCGGTGAGATGAGGGCCGGCCACAGCCAAAACCGTTGATCGATTTTCAATCCTGGTGGTCAATGGCTCCACCCAAGCTTCTGCCACTTGTTGGCCCACAGGAATCAGGAGCATGAGTTCCTGCATGGGCAAAATGGGCTGGCCAGGTTCGGCCAGATTTCGGGTGCCCTCATAAGCCGGATAGGAAATTCCATCGGTGGTTATTTCCCACGACCAGAGCTCAGGTGAAAATTCACCATCGTACACCACGACGCCATTGTCCGATGCACTTGCTCCGGCAACGGAAGCAAGAGTCAGCATCACCAAAACCAAAAAGGGGATTCTTAATCCTGAGTGAGATTCTTGAGCTGGCATGCAATTTCTCCGAGGATTTCAGCACCGACTGAGCGGAGCCCGTGAGGCTGGTATTTTTTGTAATCAGAGGCATGAATATTATACCACAGATCCAGAAAAAAGTCTAACTGGTCAAAAAATCATTCTACTGATCTATTTTTTCAAAAGCCTGCTGCAAACGATCGCAAGCTTGCACCAACAAGGAACGGCTGCAGCCAAAATTCAGCCGCACATACCCTGATCCACTGAATTCCCTGCCATCGGACAGACCGACCCCAAAATTTTCGAAATGGGCAGCCGGATCTTTCAACCCCAATTCCCGCACATCCAACCAGGCCAAATAGGTGGCCTCCACCTCGGCCATGGTGACACCTTCCCATTGGGCCACCCTGGACTTCAGGTAATCACGATTGCCACGCAGGTATTCGATCAGGGCCGCCAACCAGGGCCCCCCATGCCGCCAGCAGGCTTCGGCGGCTGCCAAACCCAAAACATTCACATGGGGGACGATTCCCATGGCCGCGTGCTCAAAACGGCGCCGAACACCATCATCAGGAATCACCGCCAGGGAACAACCCAAGCCAGGAACATTGAATGTTTTGCTTGGGGCCAGCAGGGTGATGGTCCGCGCCGCCACCTCCGGTCCAAGAGTTGCCAAGGGACGATGGTTGCGATTGGGATCGAGCACCAATTGATTGTGGATTTCATCGCTGCAAATAATAACTCGTTTGTCGAGGCATTCTTCGGCCATCATGGCCAGCTCCTCTTCCGTCCACATCCTCCCCACTGGATTGTGGGGATGGCAGAGTAGAAAAAGGGAAGTTTTCTGGGAAATACCTGCCGCAAAACGACGGCGCTCCATGGTCCAGCCATTGATGTTATCACCACCGAGAGGAACCGTTTCCAAACTGCGATCCATCAGGCCAGGGACCTTGAGGAAGGGCGGATAAACCGGCGTATTGACCATCACGCCATCACCAGGTTTGCCCACTGCACGGCAAGTCACCGACAGACCGGAAACCAATCCCGGCAACCACACCAACCACTCGGGTTTCACCGTCCAATTGAATTCCTTTTGCAGGGTTTCCAGGACAACTTCCACCTGACTGCTGGTAGGCCCCCCGTAACCAAAAACCCCTTGATCGATTCGATCCTTGAGGGCCTCAAGCACTGCTGGTGGCGAACGAAAGTCCATATCGGCCACCCACATGGGCAGGATATCGCGGCCTTTGTATTTTGACCATTTCAGGCTGTCTTCGAGATTTCGGGGGGCAACTGTTTCAAAATCGAAACTCATGCTAGGCACGTCCCAGCTCTTTTAGATAAGCGGCAACCATTTTGGCTGCCTCATCAGGTGTGGCAGCCAAACTGTATTTCGCTTCGGGGGCGCTCGCTTTCAGGAATGCCTCACCCGGGTCAAAATCCAACAGCACAACTGGGCGGCCAAAACGCAGGGCCAGGGCGATCTCACTGATGGTGCCGCCGGTTCCCCGACAAGCCACCACCACATCGCTGCTCAATACATTGATGGCGTTGCGCCCCGCACCCATGCCGGAAGGAATGACAATATCCAGACCCTCGGACCCTTGGTCACGATCTTCATCGTAAAGAACGCCGATGGTCAAACCACCCGCTTCATGGGCACCGGTTACCGAGGCCTGCATCACACCTGTTGGCCGTCCTCCGGAAAGCAGGGTCCAACCATTCTCGGCAATGAGACGACCGATTTCACGGGCATTTTCCAGGGTGCGTTCATCGGCAGAGCAACCACCCATGACTCCAACTATGGTCTTGCGCATCAATAGCCTTCTTTCCGAAATTTTTCAGGATCCGACAAAATATTTTCCAGATAACTTGTGTCCACCTCAGGACGAAAATCACCGGCAGGCAGGAAGTTGAAATCCACCCGTCCGGCACCCAGGCCCTGGGCCAGCATGCTCAAAGTCATGGTGGCCGACCTCTGGGCCTCCCCCGTGGTTTTGTTGACCAGGTCTGCAGCAAAACGCCGGGCCTGGGTTTTGGTTTCACTGATCAGTTTGTTCTTGGCTTCCACACTGAAACCACCTGTGAAAACCCGCCCGATGACTTCGGGCATGAGCCAGGGCAAGAGTTCGGTTTTGTCCTCACTGTGGATGCGCATGTCGCGAATGCGCACTTCGTGGTTGCAAGGGGGCATGAGAATCTCATAACCATTCTCGCCGGTTTTGT
>JAUUYW010000478.1 GCA_030590265.1 Candidatus Krumholzibacteriia bacterium | reverse complement strand
TTCGGTCATCAGGGCCACAATGGTTGGCTGGCTGATGGTTTGTTGGTGGCCAATGGGCAAGGGGTTGTTGTCGTAGGCGTGGGCTCGATATGGCTCGGGCACGAAGAGGTGTCGAGGAACTTTCGCCATGGCGCGAGCCACCCCGGATGAGAGATGGGAGCGCTGCAAAACCTTCTGATGACGAAAAACGTCGGCCTCGACGGCGCGGACCATTTGATGTCTGCGGGAGGGCCAATCAGAATCTTCAATACCACACGAAATTGTCGAAACTGACATAATGACCACCCCCACAGTTAGCAGCCATGAGGCCTGGATTCCGGGTTTCCTGAGGTTATCAAACAAGGTACTTGGATTGGCCGAAGGTCAGATCATAGCGATCTGAATTTTTGCCGTGTTTCTCTTTCAACGACGATTCATTCAGGACAAAGGTCGCGTGCTCTCCAGCGATGCGGGAGAAAAGGATTTTCACCGAGCCGTCATCCATGCGCAATTCCAGTTCACAAAGATCAGGATCATTTTTGTTTGCCAACTGGGCCTGGCAAACCGGGCAGGAAAAATTCCATTTTGTGCCGTCATCCACCGCAATCTCAGGCGGCAAGTGGATCTCGTATTTCCCAGGTTGGGGGTGCAGGCCAATCAGAAGGCGCACATCGTCCCTCTGCATGGCCAGTATGATCGTTCGTTCAGGATTGAGCATTGCTTTGCATTCGGGACAGCTGTATTCCCAACTCATAACTATGTCCTTTGCTTTTTACGGCGGGGACGCATTAATCCAAGGTGGCCAGACACTCCTGAATCATCTTCCCGTCTTCTCCTAAATAGCGTCCCAGCTCATTCTCGTCATGGAACTGATAGCGTTCCACCAGGCTGGAACCGCCCTCAATCTCAGCCATGCTCATTTTTTCGAGAAAGTTTTTTTCTCCGGTAAGCCAGATCAACCGCCGGTTGCCGAAAGTATTGCTTTCCATTCTGTGTCGGGTGGCGTCATTGCCGAACCGGACATCCACATCCTCACAATCTCGCAGGTCCGTCAAGACGGTCCCAATATCCGGCCACCGGGGATCCATCATGAGATCCTCATAACATTCGAGCATTTCCTGGCGGGTCAGCAGATTGGCCGCGTGAAAAATGCACAGATTCTGGTCCTGGAAGATTGAATAATAGAGCATGACGAGCCTCCTGGGCGGAAACCACATGGCCAATTGCTCCCGGCTCGGAATCCGGCAGGCCGTTGAGGGCTGCCGGGTGGCCGGGCTTATCTATGAGATAGTTGAGATGGGGCAAAATGGCCAGGGTTTCACCCAAATTATAGTGAATCCCGGCCCTGAATGTCTGGCTGCAACCTTCGGAATTTGACAACTCCCATTCGATAAGTCATAATAAATTATTATCCCACACGGCTGAAAATTTCTACAAACATCGAAGGAGGAAAAGGCCATGATGAAAACTTCTAAAACCTCAATATTTATTGCTGCCTTGGTGTTGATGGTTCCATTCCTGTCTCTTGCCCAAAACGACCACAATGAAATGGGGGTCTACACCGACGCCGACATGAGTGCGACCTCCCTTGAATTGCCACCCTATGCCACCGCTGAGTTGTATTTGGTGATTTCGAATCCTTACAACGAAATGGAAGATCGTCCCGTGGAGGCGATTTCCGGGGTGGAATTCAGTTTTGTTTACCCGTATATGGAAATCCTTGTGCTTAGCACCATTTGGCCGGGGGATTTTATTGATTTCGGCCTTCCCGACAATCATATCGTCGCTTTTCCGAATCCTGTGGTTGTTACCGATGGCACGGTCACGATTTGCAGAAAATCGGTCCTATTGATGAATATCATCCAGGTCTACATCCATTTGGCTCCATCAGTCCCTTCCTCCATTGTCGGCACCATGGCCATTGTGGATGATGACGGGAATGGCATAATCAGTCTCTACCCATCCTCGGGCAGTTATGATGATCCTGTTTTTGCCTTTAATGGGGAAGTAGTGGCCACCGACCGCTCGACTTTTGATGGCTTGAAGGCTTTGTACCGCTAGTACCTAGGCCATTACTGAGTGATTGACGGTGGAGTAATGATAGGGTAAAATCAATCCATCAGAAATGGTTTTGAAACGGAGGGTTCAAAAGGGGGAGGCAAGCATGGACAACCAGGCAAGGTCCGGTCGCCGCTGGCCCCGGTTCACCTGGAGCACCTCCCACTGGCTGCACAGTTCTTTCGCGGTGGCTGCCATCGGTTTGTATCTCCTGAGTGGGGTGGCTCACACCAAGGTTTCCGGACTTCCTGCTGATTTTCCATTGGATCAACTCACCTACCCTGTTTCGGTCGGACAGCACGTTGTCAACAGTGAGCCAGAACTTCTTGCGCGGGTTGCTGGTGAACCTGTCGGGTATCCTCTTTTGGTGCGTGGTATGGATGGCGCCGTCAACGTCAAGGTCATCACCCAGAAGTTTTATACTTCTGTCCACGATTTGATCATCAAAATCAACGGTCTCTTTTTCCTGGCTGTATCGCTCATCGTTTTTGCCCCAAGGATCGACAAAAACCCGGCCCGTGATCTGTTCTGGGCTTGTTTGCTTTATGGCCTGGCAATCACCATTGGTGGTATCCACCAACCCCAGGGCGAGGTGTGGCCCGGGGCCTTTGTGCCTCTGACACGCATTCTTGCC
>JAUUYW010000316.1 GCA_030590265.1 Candidatus Krumholzibacteriia bacterium | reverse complement strand
TGCGAGTCACCAAAACCGCGCACAATCCGTGCAACACCAGACGCAGCCAGGTGTGGGGATCGGCATGAGTACCAAACAGGGGCCAAGTCAGGTCCCAATACAGGTTTTGACTGATAATACGGGCGGGAAAGCCGCCGTCCGACTTCAACAGTCCCGCGGCGCGGCCCAGCAAACCCCAGTCATCCTGGTTCCACCAGGCACCCAAAGCAGGCAGATGGCCCAATATCGCGGCCAGGAAAACAGGCAATTCAACCACAGGAAAAGAGGGTTGGCCGGCCTTTTCTTCAGTCCCCACGAAGCGGGGAGTCAAGCTTTCTTCAGTGATATTCAAGTTCACTCCTGTTGTCGGAAAGGATTCCCCGTCAAGATAGCAACCCAACCCAGGTTTTGAAACTGGAACCCGAAGATGTTATTATGGTATGCATCCTTTTCCCTGTCCATCCGTTCAACGAGAGTGTTGCCATGCGTCAGATGATTAAGTCCCTGTCCCAGCCTATGCGTTTGTTTTCTTTGCTGACGGTTTTTGTTCTTTTGACCACCATCACCGGTTGTGGGGGTTCCGATGCCGAGGCTCCCGGAAGTTTAGTCATGGATGAAGTGGAGCACGAACGCTGGGAAATTTCCCTGGTGGAAATGCGCATCGAAAAAAATGAAGAATTCAGCGACCCTCAGCGCTCTCCCCTGCCTGTCGATGGGCTGAAGGGATTTGAAGGATTGAATTATTTCTTCCCCTTCCCGGAAATGCGTTTCAAGACACCCTTGATTGCCGAAGCCGGATCAGACACCGTAAGCCTGACCAAACGTCAGGGGCAGGTGGTGCCGTATCTGCGCCGAGGCTTGGTGAATTTCCAATGGATGGATCAAACCTATTCTCTGGAAGTCTTTGGCCCAGTGAACACGGAAGACGGCGACTATCTCTGGCTGCCTTTCTTTGACGCCAACAGCGGCAAGGGAGTTTATCCTGGCGGCCGGTATCTGGATATCACCGTCGACAGCGAAGGCCTCGTCGACCTGGATTTCAACTACGCCTATAACCCTCTGTGCGACTACAACACCGAGCGTTACAACTGCACCCTTCCGCCGGTGGCCAATACCTTGCCCTTTGCCGTCAACGCCGGTGAAAAAACCTTCAGTCAGGAACACTGACCGACGTGGAAATCCTGCAGACAATAGGCCAGTGGTTTGGCTTTTTCCTGTGGTCCCTGCTGCTGGTCACCGCTTCCCTGTTTGTTTATCTGGGGTTGGGTGGCAATTTCATCATCATTGGCCTGGCTCTGATATATGCTTTTTTTACCGGTTTTGACCCCATCAGCTGGCAGTTGTTGCTGGTTTTGCTGGGCATTGCCCTGTTGGGTGAAGGCATTGAATTTGTGGTGGGAACATTTTATGCAGCCAAACAAGGCGCCTCAAAATCTGGTGTATTGATGGCCTTTGTGGGTGGATTGGCCGGGGCCACCCTCGGGAATCAGGTTTTCCTCATTCTGGGGGCTGTTTTAGGCAGCTTTGTGGGCGCATTTGCTGGTGCAGTCATCGGTGAATATTATACGGAGCAACGCCTGGAACCCAGTTTGCGCATTGGTGGTTACGCATTTTTGGGGCGCTTGGTTGCCATAGTGATCAAACATGCCCTGAGTCTGTTGATGGTTTTTCTAATCCTCAAAGCCACCTTTCCGAATTGATTCCGCTGACTTTTGGTTTGGCCCCAATCAACATTTTCAACTTCTAAAAAACCAATAATTGTGATACAATAGCATTAAAATACCAACAGAAAATGATAAAATAATCTCATCGGGACTGTTTTGTGATGATTTTTGTCTTTTAGGTCTTCATGTTGTCTGTTTGCTCTCAAGGTCTGTAAACAAGGGGTCTCGCCAATGAAAACGTTAAAACTCATCGTACTCAGCCTTTTGGTGCTGATGACGGCTGGAATCGCCCAAGCCGGATTCATCTCTCCAGGTCTGGAAACCCAATTGAGCTCTTTGCAGAATGAGGATGTGATCAAGGTTCTGGTGGTCATGAGCCAGCAAGCCGACATCCGTGCTCTCGATTGGGAGCTGCATGACAGCAAAACCACCATGGAAGTTCGTCACTATACTGTGATGGAAACTCTCCGCAACCAGAGCAAAACCAGCCAGACTGCCCTCTTGGCCGATCTGGAAGCCAACAAGGCCGGTGGCGCTATTCTGGGTTTCACCTCCCACTGGATCGTCAACTCCGTTGTGGTCGTTGGTACTGTGGATGCTATCCGTGAGTTGGCAGCCCGTTCCGACGTTGAACGCGTGGAAGCCGACCTGATTGTGGAGCTCATCGAACCCGTGCCCAGCGAAAAAATAATTGATCCTTCCAAAGATGGCCAAGGCATTGGCATCGCCCCCGGTGTGGTCGCTGTTGGCGCCCGTCGGGTGTGGGACGAATTGGGTATCGATGGTACCGGCGTTGTGGTCGGTGAATTGGATACCGGTGTGGATGGCAATCACATTGCCCTGCAGGCTAACTGGCGCGGTAACATTGCCCCAGTGGAAGAATGCTGGCTGGATGCTGCCAACCTGGGTCACCCCACTCCTGTGGATAACAATGGCCACGGTTCCCACACCATGGGCACCCTCATAGGTCTGGCTCCCGACGATACCGTCGGTGTTGCCCCCGGCGCACTGTGGATCGCTTCGAACATTATCGCCAGCAGCGCTGGCACTCCTTTCGACAACGCCGTCATTGCCTCTTTCGAATTCATGACCGATCCCGATGGCGACCCTTCGACCATGATCGATGTACCTTGCGTGGTGAATAACTCCTGGGGTGTGAACGAAAACTTTTCTGGTTATTACGATTGTGACAGCCGCTGGTGGGATGCCATCGACAACTGTGAAGCCGCTGGCGTGGTTGTGACCTGGTCTGCCGGTAACGAAGGCCCTGGTGGCACCAGTCTGCGCTCGCCCGCCGACCGCGCGGACAGCCCGGGCAACTGCTTCAGTGTCGGTTCCACTCAACACTATGCTCCGTATGCCATCAGCAGCTTCTCCAGCCGCGGCCCCAGTGGCTGTGGTGGCGAATTCGCCATGAAGCCGGAAATCAGTGCTCCTGGCAGCGACATCTATAGTGTCAATGCCGGTGGCGGGTACACCAACATGAGTGGTACCTCCATGGCCGGTCCTCACATCGCTGGTGTGGTGGCGCTGATGCGCGCCTCGAACCCCAATGTCGATGTGATCACTGTCAAAGAAGTTCTGATGAACACTGCCATTGACCTTGGCACTCCCGGCGAAGACAACACCTATGGCCACGGTTTCGTGGATGCCTACGCAGCCGTTCTGGCTGTTATGGGTGGCATCGGCACCGTCGAAGGTATCGTAACCGACAGCGTCACCGGCCTGCCCATTGAGGGTGTCCTGGTGAAAAAAGTAGGTGCTCCCAACCAGGCCATCACCGATGCTGCCGGTTACTACAGCATGACCATGCCCATTGGTCCTGTGGACTTTGAGCTCACTTACTTTGGCTACAATGACGGCATCCTGAGTGTTGAGATTCTTGAAGACGTCAGCGTCAACGGTGATGTGGCTCTTGTGGCCCTGCCCACCAGCACGATCAGTGGTTATGTCTACGGGCCCGATTCCAACATTGTGCCCGGCGCCACAGTTGTTGCCATCGATACTCCCATCGCTGCAGCCGTGGCCGACGCCAACGGTTTCTACAGCCTGGACCTGCCTTCGGGCGTTGGAAGTTTCTACAGCGTTCGCGCCCGTTTCAACGGCCTCGGTCACCAGACCCAGGAAATTGAACTCGTGGGCGATATGACTCTGGACTTCAATCTGCCCGAGCTTTTCGCCGAAGATTTCGAATCCGGTGATTTCAGCAGTTATCTGTGGGATCAGGGAACCAACCCCTGGGTTATTACTACCAGCAACCCTCAAGAAGGTATCTACAGTGCCAGAAGTGGAAGCATCTCCCACAGTCAAAACAGCTCGCTTTCCATCACCATGGTTGTTGCTGATACCGACCTTCTGACATTCTGGTACAAGGTCAGCAGCGAAGCTGAGTATGATTACCTCAGCTTCTCCATCGACGGCATCGAACAGGATTCCTGGGCGGGCGAAGTTCCCTGGACCCAGTACTCCATTTCCGTAGATGCGGGTGAGCACACCTTCATGTGGGATTATGATAAAGACGCTTCCGTCAGCGATGGCGAGGATGCCGGGTTCATCGATTTCATCGAGTTCCCCGAGCAGGGAACACCTGGTACCCCGGTGATCAACCTGAGTGCTGATTCCTTCAGCTCCACTCTTGGTATTGACGGCACCGAAGACCAGATTCTGACCATCAGCAATGTC
>JAUUYW010000143.1 GCA_030590265.1 Candidatus Krumholzibacteriia bacterium | reverse complement strand
TTCACTTTTGGCTCCTTGTTTTGGACTTGGCAAAAATACCGTCTGATCGATTTTAACTATAAGGTGTTCAAGGGACTGTTCCAAGCTTGATCCGCAGGATTAATCCGCTTTTAACATCCCCATGGCCACACGCCGCACCACTGACCGTGGCAAGAATCGATACGCCTGGGCGATGAGTTGGTTTTTGAATCCAGGGATCACAATGGCCTGGCCCTTTTTGAAGGCGTTAAAACCCACCAGGGCAGCGCTGCTGGCGTCCATTCTTTTTGCCTGGCGTTTGCTGGATTCTGCCAGTTGTTTTTCGCTGATTTCACCTGTTGGGACCATATCCTGCTGGCTGAAAAACCCCGTGCGAGTGGGTCCTGGACAAAATGTTGTCACCCTCACACCCTGGTCCAGAACTTCTTCATGCAAAGCCTCGGTGAAAGAAAGCACATAGGCTTTGGTGGCAAAGTACACAGCCATCAAGGGCCCAGGCTGAAAGGCGGCCGTTGAAGCGACATTCATGATTCCCGGCTGGCCGCGTTGAGCAGCAATGGGATCACCAGCGGCAGCACAGGCCAGCATGGCCGGCAGCAATCCCCGTGATAGGCCGGTCAGGGCATTGATGTTCAGGTCGATCATGCGCTGGTAAACATCGATCTGACGATCAACAACCAAACCATAAGAACCAAAAGCGGCGTTGTTCACCAGAATACGGATGCCGATTTCCGCCTCGTCCAGAGCCTTCAACAAGTCGGTCACCGCATTGGGCGCCGCCAGATCGGCTTTGATGACCTGCACATCCACTTCAAAATCCTTGCGCAGGACCTGGGCCAGGGACGTCAACTTGTCTTCACTGCGCGCCACCAAAACCAGAGGATGGCCATCGGCAGCAAAAAGCCGGGCCAGCTCGAGGCCAAGCCCGGCGGAAGCACCGGTGATCATCACATGGGTCAGGGGCAACCGGAACGCCTCGGCGTTTTCGGCTGGGGACTGATCGTTCAAAGGTTCGTTTCTCCTTGTGGGATTCCTCGTCTTAGTCCTTATCCTTGTCCTTCACTAAATTCTTCGGAACAAAACCAAGTGAAGCGGAATTGATGCAGTAACGCAAGCCCGTTGGTTGAGGACCGTCTTTGAAGACATGGCCGAGATGGGATTCACACCGGCTGCAAACCACTTCGGTGCGCACCATGCCGTAGCTGATGTCGTCGATTTCGTTCACTGCGTATTTGTCGACGGGCTGCCAGTAACTGGGCCAACCACTGCCTGATTCGTATTTGGTTTTGGAGTTGAAGAGCTCGGCTCCACAAGCCACGCAGGTGTAGATACCATCGTCTTTGTGCTTGTAGTATTTGCCGCTGAAAGCGCGTTCGGTGCCGCCACAACGGGTGACATCGTATTGCTCTGCAGTGAGTTCCCTCTTCCACTCCTCTTTGGATTTGAGGACCTTTTTGTCCATGTTTTGTGGTTCCTTTGCAGCTAAGCTGGGAGTTTTGTCACCGGGTTGGGCCGCGTGGGCCTGACCGACCAGGCTGAGGGAAGGCAGCTTGGCCAATTCGGTTTTTTGAGCCGAGGGCAACAAATTTAGTATCAGTGATCCGGACCCGATGATGAGGGTAGCCGCCACCAGAATTTTTATCATTTCAAGACCTCCGAACATTGATTTCCGACCTTTCTTTTTATGATACGCAGGAAAGTAGGTTTGTGCATGGATTCAAGTCCCAAAGGTGGATTTGGTTCCCCAAAAAAAATGCCCCCGCGAGGCAAAAGCCAAACGGGAGGCATTGTTCAATCTAAAGATTCAACCTAACTATTTGCCAGAACCCAACTCCGGGAAGTTGGCGTCAATAGCTTCATTCCAGCCAGCCAGATCCTCAGCTTTGGCGCTGAATAATTCTTCCACATCGCCTTCAATGGTCACCTTGATCAGCTTGTCGCTGCCGGCAATGGCATTGACCACATCCTGATCACTGTCACCGACGACTTTGCCAAAAACAGTGTGTTTCCCGTTCAGATGGGGAGTCTCAATATGGGTGATGAAGAACTGGCTGCCGTTGGTGCCGGGACCGGCGTTGGCCATGGACAGCACACCAGGGCCGTCATGGCTCAGCTCGTCACAGCATTCGTCGGCAAAACGATAGCCGGGGCCGCCGGTGCCGGTGCCGATGGGGCAACCGCCCTGGATCATGAATTCGTTGATCACCCGGTGAAAATTCAGGCCATCGTAGAAACCACGCTGGGCCAGGTTGGCGAAGTTGGCCACGGTCAAGGGAGTTTTGTCGGCAAAAAGAGTAACGTTGATGAGACCCTTTTCGGTCTCGAAGATGGCTTTCAGGTCGGCCACGGGAGGCTCCTTCTTTAAGGGGATGGCCGGTGAAGGCCAGGAAAACTATCTGATTCAGCCCCAAAAATAGCCTAACCTGGGTTTAACGCCAGTAATCGGTTAAAAACAACTTCAGCATCAGTATTGAATTATTCAAAACCCGGCATTGAAGGACTTGGTCTCAATGAGTAGGATTCAACATCAATGACCCAGCAACCACTGACCAAAGTTTTGAACCCAGTTACTGGAGCAACCATGAACACCACCACCGTCAGCAAAATGGTCCTGCTCCTCATGGTTTTGGCCATCTCCGCCATCTTCCTGACCATGACCAAAGCCTTCCTGATGGCCGTGCTGCTCGCCGGCATTGCCGCCTCCCTGGCCCAGCCCATCTTCAATTTCATGACCCGCATCCTGGGTGGCCGCAAACCCGCCGGCTCCATCGCCACCCTGTTGATCATCGTTTTGCTGATTCTCATTCCCCTGGGCTCCCTGGTGGGAGTGGTCACTGCCGAGGCCATCAAAGTGGGCAACAGCATCACACCCTGGGTGCAGGACAAGCTCAACAATCCGGATCAGATCAATGTCTGGCTGCAACAGCAAAAATTCTACAGCAAGGTTCAGCCTTATGAAAACGACATCCTGGTCAAGGCCGGCGAGATGGTGGGCTTCCTGAGCCAGTTCCTGATCAACAGCCTTTCCACAGCCACCGCCGGCACGGTGCAGTTTTTCTTCATGCTGTCGATCATGCTCTACTCGATGTATTTCTTCCTCATCGACGGCAGCGCCCTGCTCAACCGTATCCTTTATTACCTGCCTTTAAAAGATGAAGACGAGCGGCGATTGATCAGCAAGTTCAGCTCCGTAACCAGGGCCACACTCAAAGGCACCGCTGTGATAGGAGTCCTGCAGGGTGGACTGGCCGGACTGGCCTTGGCAGTGGTGGGTGTCCCCAGCGCCATTTTCTGGGGCACTATCATGGTGGTCCTTTCCATTATCCCCGGCATTGGTACGGGGCTGGTCTGGGTGCCGGCTGCCATCATCCTCATAGCAGGGGGCAGCCTGGCCAAGGGTATTGGGTTGGCCCTATTTTGCGGATTGGTTGTGGGCAGCATCGACAATTTTCTGCGGCCCCGATTGGTGGGGAAGGACACTCAGATGCCCGACCTTTTGATCTTCCTGGGCACCATGGGCGGCATCATCATGTTTGGAATTCTGGGCTTTATTATCGGGCCCATTATTGCGGCCTTGTTTGTGACCATTTGGGAAATTTACGGGATGGTTTTTCGGGATATTTTGCCACCACCGGCTCATCCCTTGCCAGAGTTTGAAACGGAAAAAGGTGAAGATGGTGAAGAGGAATGAATTTTTGAAAAGCCTTTCTCTGAATTGATCCCCCCAGGGGGAAATCACCGCTATTTCCCTGCCACCTGTTCAAATCCAGAAAGAACTCCAAGGCAGCCAATACCATAGCCTTGGCATCCTTGCCTCCATCCCTCTCAATCCCTACATTTAATATCCCTCGACTCCTCGCAAATTAGGAAATGTCCATGCCGATGGTTCGCAGCGTCAAAGTATGGCTGGTTGTTGTCTCCCTGTGCTCAACACTCTGGGCCGGTGTGTGTCATGGCAGCTCCGACATCCCGCCCCCGGACAACCAAACCATCACTCCCGATGGTATTCACATCCTCGACGGTTCCTTTGTTCTGGACGTCGGCCAATTGCATGTCAACATCACCAACCACGGCTTGATCGGCTCCCTCTTCAACTCTGATTTCCCTTTCAGCTCGGCGCCATCGGCCCAATGGCCAGGATCCTCCGGTGATGAATACCTTTGGGGAGGCGGACTTTGGATTGCCGGCCGGGTCGATGGACAAATGGTCTGCTCCACCGGCTTCTTCCAGCGGGAACTGCGCCCGGGCCTCGGTCTGACCGAAACCATGTACGAAGCCCAGGACGGCCGCTTGCAGCGCCCATACCCCTCCGGCCTGATCGCAGGTCGCCGTCTACCCCAGCAAGGTGCCGACGACGATCACGATTCAACCTATGATGAGGATTGGCTCAACGGCAAGGATGACGACGGAGACGGATTTGTTGACGAGGACTTTGCCCAACTGGGCGATCAGATGTTCACCTGCACCATGCACGATGACACGGCTTTGTCGCGGGAATTGTATCCCGATCATTTGCCCATTGGCGTGCAGGTTGTTCAACGCACCGCCGCCTGGGCTGACATGGAACACGAAAACATCGTGGCCCTGGATTTTGAAATCACCAACACCGGAATTCACGTCCGGGATGACATCTACCTCGGCTTCTTTGCCGATTTTGATATTCAACGACGCCAGGACTACAAAGAACCAGATGATCTGGCCGGGTTTTTCGATGGTGCCGTGCGGGGCGAAGACGGTTCGTTTTATCGTGTGAACATGGCCTACACCCTCGATGCCGCCGCGGATAACCCCTTGCCTGGCTGCATCGGCCTGATGACCGTTCACCATTCCACCGATTTTCAAAACTACCAGGCACCCAACCATCTCAAGGTCACTTCTTTCCAGATTTTTTCTTCCCACGGGCAAATCAATCAGGGTGGAGAACCGCTGACCGATCCGGATCGCTTCTATGTCATGTCCCGCGACCAGCACGACGCCAACAAACTTCCGGGCCAGGAAGGAGACATGAAAATTCTCGTGGCCACTGGCCCTTTCAATTTCTTCCAACCAGGTGAAACCCTGAAGTACCAGCTGGCCCTGGTCATCGGTGATGGTCTTTCCGGAGCCCTGGCCACCGCTGTTGTGGCTGCAAAATTGGCCCGAGGGCAAATGGTGAATTTTGACGGCGACTACGCCACCGGTTCCGGGAAAATGGAAACCAAAGTCTGCCTGAATGAACTGCCTGATTTGAACTACTATGGCGGCAGTCCCCTCGGTCAATATCGCTTCCAGCTGATGGATACCTCCTGCGCCGGTACCTATCCCGTTTTTGGCTACACAATCGTTGGTCTTGAATATTTTTTCACCGATGAAAATGGCAATCAATGTGTTTGGGTCAACGCTGACAACTGTGAGGAATGCTTCCGGGCCCTGGGCACCGACTGCACCGAAGCGAACGGTTTATTTTGGAATAATTTTGAGGGGAGATACAGTTACTGGCGCAACCCGGAATATTTCACCGGTATCTATGGTCGGGAAAAACGTCATTCCTGGGTTGTCCCGCGCGCCTACCCTCCCGTCTCACCCAATGCCAGGGTTGTTCCCGGAAACCTGCAGGTTGAAATCATTTGGGATGATTCCAGCCAATACGAACCCGACCCCGTCACCGGCCAACTTGATTTTGAATCCTACCGGGTCTGGAAAGCTCCTCCCTGGTCTCGTCCCCCTGGCGTCAATCCGGACCAAACGCCACCCCACCACAATTGGTCCATGATCTACGAAATCGATCTCATCAACATTGTGCCGGGCGGCTATGGTTATTCACCAAACGACCTGCCCCTTGGTCGCAACACCGGCCTGGAAGACAGCATTTACCTGCCTCGCTGTCTTTCCAACCCACAATTCGAAGGGTTGGCTCAGGTGATGAATGAATTTGTTGCCGCCGACACGGAAGGCCGGTACCGGCAGTTCCCTCTGCTGCGAAATTCGCAAGGCGTAGTCATTCCCGTACTGGAAAGATTCATCCCCTGGGAATCCCACTCTGCGGTGCTGGATACTTTTTTCGCCGTCACACCACGGACCATTGAACCCGGAGACGAAGGTGTCGACAAACGCGCCACCACCTACTACCACTACGTCAGCACCCACCTGCACAATGGATTTCCCTTGCACTACAGCGTCACCGCCACCGACCACACCACAGCCTGGTCCCCTGAAGGCGAGTTGGTGCCAACTGGTCCGGGAATTGATGGGGAGCCAGCCAATTCACCCATGGAAACCATGCCCCGGCCCGAATCTCAAACCCCCGAAGACCGGGCCGCCAACGGCAACAACATTTATGTGTTCCCCAATCCTGCCACCAGAGAATCCCTGGAAGAATTCCTAAAGCAACCGGCGTCCCATGACGATCCAACCGGTGTGCGGGTCATGTTCAACAACCTCCCGGAAGCCCGCAACACCATCCGCATTTTCACTGTGGCTGGAGATTTGGTCGAGACAATAGAACACGACGGTTACAGCCAGGGCGGCATGGCTTCCTGGAACTTGATGACCCGCAACGGGCAGGAAATAGTCAGTGGAGTTTACCTGTATACGGTGCACAGTGATCGGGCAGGATTTGACACCTTCCGGGGTCGTTTTGTAGTTATACGGTAATATTAATTTCCCCCGGATGGGGAAAAGCCGGCGATAGGGGTCTGTGGTGAGCACCCCATCGCCGGTGCCTTTATTTTAAGGACAGCCATCAAGACCATTCAGCAGTGGCCACCTTGATCATGTTGGTGGTTCCCAACTGACCAAACGGAATGCCCGCAGTGATCACAACGGCCTGCCCCGGTTTGACATAACCACCCTGCAAAGCCTGAATAATGGAATGCTTTTCCAGGTCCTCTGCTGTCTCCACCTCGGGAATAACAATGGGGATGGTGCCGAATGTCAGGGCCATTCGCCGGGCCGTTTGGGCCGTCGGCGTCATCACCAACACCGGTTGCCGGGGACGATACCGAGCCACTTCCCCGGTTGTGCCACCGCTTTTGGTGCAGGTCAGAATGGCCGCGGCTTCCAGGTCTTCGGCCATCTTCACCGTGGCGTGGGCAATGGCTCCCTTGATGCCCAATTTCTCGGAGTTTTCAAATTTGGCCGTCCAGCCCTCATAGTCGAAGTTTGCCTCTATGTCCGCTGCCACATTGTTCATGACGTCCACCGAACCCACAGGGTATTTCCCCATGGCTGTCTCTTCCGAAAGCATGACCGCGTCGGTGCCGTCCAAAATCGCGTTGGCCACATCGGTAACCTCGGCCCTGGTGGGCATGGGGTTATCCACCATGGAGCGCAGCATTTGAGTGGCCGTGATGACGGGTTTGGCCGCTTCATTGGTTTTGCGAATCAACATTTTCTGCACCCGGGGCACAAACTCAATGGGAATTTCCACCCCCAGATCACCACGCGCCACCATGATGCCATCGTCTTCAGCAATAATCTCATCGATGTTGTCGATGGCTTCAAACTGTTCGATCTTGGCAATCAACGGAATATATTCCCCCGCTTCAGCCATCACTTTTTTCACCGTGCGAACATCGTGGGCCGTGCGCACAAAGCTGAGGGCCACAAAATCCACACCCTTCTTGATGCCGAAGTGCAAATCTGCCAAATCCTTTTCCGACAAAATAGGCGCGTTGATGGATCGCGCGGGCAGGTTGATGCCCTTGTTCGAACTCAAAAGGCCGCCCACCACCACGGTGCAGACCACATCGGTGTCCGATGCCGATTCCACCTTCAGCTTCATGGCCCCGTCGGCCAGCAGAATGGTGTCACCATTGCGCACGTTGTGTGGGAGATCAGGATAGGTCAGCCCAACTTCTTTGGCATCCCCGGGAACATCCCGCGTGGTCAGGGTGAATTTTTGACCGGTTTTGAGAGTGATTTCCCCTGCTCCCATCTTCCCGGTGCGAATTTTGGGACCGCAAAGATCCTGCAGAATGGCGATGGGCTGATCCATTTTTTGGGCCACCTTGCGAATATCTTTGATCAAAGCCGCATGCTCTGCATGGGTGCCATGGGAAAAGTTCAATCGGCATACATTCATTCCGGCTTCAATCAGCTTTTTCAGCATTTCCGGGCCGCGGCTGGCCGGGCCGATGGTGGCGATAATCTTGGTTTTTTTCATGTCCTCACCTTGTTTG
>JAUUYW010000328.1 GCA_030590265.1 Candidatus Krumholzibacteriia bacterium | reverse complement strand
GGTTCTGAATGCAAAAGTTGAAGCCAGTCAGGATGATGATGGCCTGGCCCGCCTGATGGTGGCCGGCTGCCACTTGTGGACACCCATGGACACACCTGATGTGGGAAAATCCGTGCGCATTCTGATCAAAGCCAGGGATGTGAGCATTGTCCTCGAACCTGCCCAAGGGACATCAATCCTGAACACTCTGCCCATGGTGGTGGATGATCTTTGGGAGGATGGCCGGGCCAGAATGGTGGTGCGTTTAGCGGCGGGTAAGGAGACCTTGTTGGCAGCTGTGACTCGCCGTTCCGCTACAGCCCTTGAGCTTGCCCCTGGACGTAAGGTCTATGCCCAGGTCAAAAGTTTGGCGTTGCTGTAAAAGCACAGTCAAAAAAATGCAGTTTGGTTTGTAAAACAGTCACCAAGAAGGGAAATACCGCCGGGTTTGCCCAAGCTGATTGGAACTTCCTTTAAAGTCAGTATGTTAAAATCTAACCAGTGGTTAAAGTTCAAATATCCCGAGGCGTTTTAAGAGCAAAAATGAAAAATAAAAATCCCATCATTGGCATTTTTCTAATACTCCATTTGGCTGGGTGTACGGCTTTTCGGCAAGTTGGAATTCCGGAAGTTTCTGCTCCATCGGATCTTCAGGAACAAGAGCAACAAGAGTTGTCGATCGGGGATTCAGTCAGGATCACACTGAATTGTGGGACAGTTCATACTGGAAATATTGTAACGATTGCACCTGAAGAAATAAAAATTGGGAAAAATGGTAATTTTGGCTACCAGGAAAGGGCTATTCCCATTTTGGAGATTGCGAGTCTTGAGGTTGAAGGAATAGCAGGACCATTTGGTTTGTTGCGCGGAACTGCAATAATCTTTGGGGTGTTTGTTGGTACGGTTGTTGTTCTGTTATTGACTGTAGCAAAGCCTTCCTTTGGTTGAAGGAATTGCAGGTGAAGCGAGGTCTAAAAAACTGAAAGATCGGAACTGGCCGAAACGGAATCACCCGGACGAATAGTCCCGCCCTGGATCACCTTGCAGAAAACACCTTCCCGCGGCATAACACAATCGCCGGTGGCCTCCCGGATGGCGCAACCTTGATGGCACTCCTTGCCAATTTGGGTCAATTCCAGAATCGTCTCGCCCAGGTGCAGCTTGGTGCCAATGGGGAGGGTTTTCAATTCCAGCCCGGAAGTGACGATGTTTTCAGCAAACGCGCCGTCTGGCAGATCCGGCAGGATAACCTTCATTTTGGCGATGGATTCGGTGGCCAGAAGCGATATTTGTCGATGCCAGTCGCCTGCGTGGGCATCGCCAACGATGCCGTGATCCACTCGCAATTCAGCCTGGTCCACGGGTGTTTTAACGACACCTTTTTCACTGCTGGTGCAGATGGCTTCGATTTTGGCGGGCATATGGGCTCCTTGGGCAGCGATAGTTCAGTATTTTGGGTTGGCGGGCTGAAGGCCAAGTCTCTGACCAGGATAACTGAACAGGGTGGTCGATGGCAAGTCATGTTGGAACCGTCATGTTGGAACCGGTCATGGAGTTCGGAACATTCTCCACCGCACAACGAAATATTTGAGCATATCACAAAAACCTATGCTATAATCCAATACCTACTAAAAAAGACCCTAAATCGAACCATTCGTCCATAAAATACCCTGGGAGACTCCAATGCACCAATCTCGCCCAACGCACCAACTGATGGCCCTGCTGCTCCTATGCGCCGCCATCACCACCTTCACCACCGCCGGTGCCCAACCCATCTACTCCGAATACGACGAAGGCTCTCTAAGCTTCGACTACATCCAATGGCCCTTCGGCGGCCTGGAAGGTGATATCCTGGCCGACGGCCCCATTTGGAACGATGACCTCACCTTCCCCGAAGGCCAAACCTCAGGCAGCGGCGGTGGCATCGCCGGCGCAGTGGGTGACACCACCCAGGCACTTGCCATCGGCCTCAT
The DNA here is from genome assembly GCA_030590265.1 of Candidatus Krumholzibacteriia bacterium. Taxonomy (GTDB): domain Bacteria; phylum Krumholzibacteriota; class Krumholzibacteriia; order LZORAL124-64-63; family LZORAL124-64-63; genus LZORAL124-64-63. The sequence goes on along the minus strand of JAUUYW010000328.1, from coordinate 2,309 downwards.
CGAAAATCCCAACGGCACTCAGGATGTGGCCGTGGTTTTCGTATCTTTCCCCGAAGGTCCCGCCATCGGCAATTACACGGTAGATATTGAAACCATGACCGCCGGTTTCCTCTGGATCAACGAGGTGTCCAACCTGACAATCCCCGAAGAAGGCGACGACTATCAGCTGTGGTTCGACAACCTCGAAGCCAACCACCAATTCGGCAGCACCAGCGGCACCATCTATGTCACCGCCGTGAGTGAAGATGGTTTCACCGGTACCTTCGACGGCATGATGGGTGATCCTGATACCTTCACCATCTTGACCATCACCAACGGAACATTTGATGTGATTGATGTTCCCGTTTCAGCGGTTCCCCAAGCTCAGGCTCCTGCCAGCCTGGCGGCCGCGCCCAATCCTTTCAACCCCCAAACCACCGTCAAGCTTTCCCTGGATCAACCCGGTGCGGTGTCGGTGAATATCTTCGATCTGGCGGGGCACCGGGTGGCAGTTCTGCACAATGGCCTGTTGGATCAGGGCGATCATCAGTGGGTGTGGAGTGGTTTGAATGATGCAGGTATCAAACAAAGCGGCGGCGTTTATTTCTGTCGTGCCGAAGGCAATGGCTGGCAGACGGCCACCAAGTTGGTCTTGGTCCCTTAAACAAATTCCACAATGCATAAAAGCGCCCGCCATATCCTAACGGGCGCTATTTTTTCATTCTGACAGTTTTCCTATTCAGGAACAACAGCCACCTTGTCATCCACCAAATGCAACGTCTGAGTCGGATAGGCAATACCCATACCCAATTCTTCAACCAACTCCATAACCCTCAAATTAACATCTTGCCGCACCGACAAATGCTGGGTCCAATCAGTCGTCACCGTGAAGCAATAAATAAACAAATCCAAACTCGAATCATTGAACGTGGTGAATTTCACCAGCATGAATTCCTGATCGATGTCGGCACTGTTTTGCAGGTAGTCTTCAATGCGCTGCACCAGCGTCTCCACCTGCTGCACTGTCGATTCATAGGTCACACCAAGAGTGAATTTGATGCGCCGTTTGGGCATCAGAGAATGATTTTCCACTGTGGCGTTGGCCAATGCTTGGTTGGGAATGGAAACGACGGTTTTGGCAAAGGTCCGAATACGAGTGCTGCGCAACCCAATCTCTTCAACAACCCCGTCACCACCGGGAAAAGTGATCCAATCCCCAACATTGAAGGGCCTATCAATGAGAATCATCAGCGACCCAAAAAGGTTGGCCAAAGTATCCTTGGCCGCCATGGCCACAGCCAAACCACCAATACCCAAACCGGCAATCAAGCCACTGACGGAATAGCCCAGGTTTTGCGCCGTGAGAATGAAAGCCAGGATGAACAGAAACATCTTGGCGGCTTTGCGCAACAAAGGAATCAACTGATCATCCAGTTTGCTGGCAGTGCGGCTGGAAAGCTCCCCAAAAAAAACACCCACAGCATCAAGAATCTTGAACCCCGTCCAGGTCAAAACAAATATTGTGACAATGCGAAAAGTAGTATCGGAATGACTCAACCAGGTGGGATGAATGGCCAACAGGGTGCGCACGGCGAAGAAAATTCCCACCACCGGCAAAATCAAACCGAAAGGTGAAAAAACCGCGGCCACCGCCAGGTCGTCGGCTTCGGTTTCCGTCTTTTCGGCTGCCACCTTCAGGCGGTTGGCCACCACGGCGTTGAAGATGGCCCGCAGGACAAATCCACCAACCAGAAAACCGAATGCCAGCAAGAGTTCACCAAGGGTCCAAGGGCCCAGGGTTTGATCGGCGAATTGATTCCAAGTGCTCACTGTTCGCTCCCCTTTTCTTCAATAACTTCATTGTTTCTGGCAGCTTTTTCCTTGATGATAATCGTGCTGCCGGCAGTCAATTCTTCCACACTTTGACCTGTGCAGGCGCTCAGCAAATTAAAAAACAAATCCTGCAATCCACCCACTTCCTGGGCCGGATGCTCCGGCCCGAGAATGCTCAGGGTCCAGTCTATGAATTCTATTTTTCTGGCCAAAACCAGGTCCACCGAAACAGCCATTTGGCTGGGATCGAAGGCAAAGACCATGGTTTCATCATTCAGGTCGGCTGCCCTAATAAGGTGTTTGCGCGCCCGCTCAAATCGTCCCATGCCCACATCGGCCAGGGCCGCGTAGAGGGAGGCGTTGCCGGTGTTGCCCCAATGCCGAAAATCCGGGCCCAGCTCACAAAGAACCAAAGCATCCCGGGGATTGGTGAACAGGGCATTGACCCAATCAACCCGGACATCCTTGCCCAGGATCAACCGCGGCCCCACCGTGCC
>JAUUYW010000289.1 GCA_030590265.1 Candidatus Krumholzibacteriia bacterium | reverse complement strand
GCCACCGACCTGCCAAGTTATAACTTGACGATTTCCCCGACATGCGAAAAATTGAATTCCAATAGATTTTTTCCAGGAGCTTGGCAAAGGAGCTCCTTCTTCCAAAGGAAACTTGAATGATCAGCAGCTCAAAATTTCAATGGCTCTTCCTCATCCTCCTGTTAGCTGCCCTGGGCTGTTCTTCAACTGTCGCCAACGAGCCCAAGGATTCATCCGCCCCCATAGTAGGAACCCTGAAATTTTTGGAAAGCTACCCTGAAGAAACCGATTTCAACATCGCGGATTTCCCCGAAGCATCCACCGAGTGGCCCCGAGAGCTGGCCAAGGCTCAGAAAAGCCTCGACGTGGCCAGTTTCTACTTCAGTCGCATCGGTGACGGCCAGGATGCTTCAGCCCCTGATGGGGTGGTGGATCGCCTGATCATAACCACCGACACCATCGCCCGCTCAGCTGAAAATGGTATCCAGGTCCGCATCCTCGGCGATTCCAAATTCCAAAAAACCTATCCCGAATTGTTGCAGTGGTTCAATGAAATCGAAGGCATTGAAAGCCGCACTATTGACGTGGGCAGCCAATGGGGCGGCGTTCTTCACGCCAAATATTTTTTGGTGGATGAAACGACCCTTTTTGTCGGATCCCAAAACTGGGATTGGCGTGCCTTGAGCCAAATCCGCGAATTGGGCGCCCTGATCACTCACCCAAAGCTTGCCGCGGATCTGAAACGCATTTTCGACCTGGATTGGGCTTTGGCTGCAGGTCATGTGGAAAGCCAAACCAAAACCCGTATCAATGCCCTGGCCGACGAAACGTCTTTCATTCCCTTCGCTGAACTCCCCCACGCCCTGCTCAAAACCCTGGACGGAAACCTGGTTGACACCGTATTGGCCGCCAGCCCGCCAGCTGGTTTGCCTGAAGGCATCCCCTGGGATCTGCCGCTGTTGGTCGAGCTCATCGACTCAGCTTCCGATACAGTTCGTCTGCAACTTCTGTCGTACAATGTTTCCGACCGGGAAGGACGCTACTTCGCCGACCTGGACAACGCCCTTCGCCGAGCAGCCGCCCGCAAAGTGAAGGTGGAAATACTGCTGGCGAACTGGGCCAAGGTGCACTACAAATTGCATTGGATCCAGAGTCTTGCCGCAGTGAAGAACATCGAGGTTAAGTTCTCCAATATCCCCGAGCACAGTGCGGGATTTATTCCTTTTGCCCGGGTGGAACACGCCAAGTTTCTCACCGTGGATCAACGCGCCGCCTGGGTTGGAACATCCAATTGGTCGCGGGATTATTTCTACTCTTCCCGCAACATCAGCCTGTTCTTTGACGGGGAAGGCGCCGCTCAACTTTTGGAGAAGTTTTTCGCCAAGGGCTGGAACAGTCCCTTTGCAGAGGTCGTGGATCCATCTGGACAGTACGAACCACCCAAACGCCAGTGAATGACAACTGTTGATCTATTGACAAACGTCAAAAATTGAAAGGCTGTGGCAATGGATTTGAAATACCCATTCGAAGAAATGACCAAAGAAGAGCTCCTGGGCTGGATTCAGGATGCAGCCAAACTCTGGCTGGCTCACGACGGTTTATGGTTCCAGGCCATCGAAAAAGAAGACGGTATGGAAAAAGCCATGGCCCACGATACTACTGCCTGGGCACGGTTCAGTCCCATCGAAGCCAAACGCATCATGAAAAGATTGGGCATCGAACCCGGCGGCGGTATCGATGCCTTGGTGCGCTGCCTGCAACACCGACTCTACGCCCACCTGAATGAGCAGGAATTGGTGGAAAAATCTGACACCCACTGTATCTTTCGCATGAAAAAATGCCGGGTTCAGCTGGCCCGGGCCCGCCACGGATTGCCCGACTTTCCCTGCAAGAGTGTGGGGATTGTGGAGTATGAAACATTCGCCCGCGCCATCGATCCCCGCCTGCGCACGCGTTGCGTGGCCTGCCCACCGGATGCCCACCCCGACACCTGGTTCTGTGCCTGGGAATTCACTCTTGAAAATGAGGAATGAAATGTCCACAAAATACAATGTTCCAGACCGCTTGACTCGTGGCCGCACCATCCTGGTTGTGGTTGATATTCAGGAACGATTCAGGGATCTGATTCACAATATCGATGGAGTATTAGCCAGCACGACACGGCTCATCAAATTTGCCCAGGTACTGGGAATCCCAATTCTCACCACCGAACACTACTCCCGTGGATTGGGTGTCACCGTCACCGAGCTACGCAATCTTTTCCAACCCTTCAAGCCTTTGGAAAAAATTCATTTCAGTTGCCATGGCGATGAAGGTTTCCGCAAAGCCCTGGCCACTTCCGGGCGGGACCAGATCATCCTGTGCGGAATCGAAACCCATGTCTGCATCTACCAGACAGCTGCCGACCTTATGCGCGACGGCAAACAAGTGGCCGTAGCCATGGATGCGGTTAGTTCCTGTTCCGCCGCCAATCGGCAAATCGGTCTGGACCGCATGGCCGAAATCGGTGTGCAAAACATGGGTGTGCAGATGCTGATGTTTGAACTGTTGGGCAAGGCGGGCACTGGGGACTTCAGGGAAGTTTCAGGGTTGTTGAAGGAGAGCTGGACAATTTAAAAAAAACCGCCCTGCCTTCGTAGGAAAGCAGGGCGGATTTTTTTTCAACTCTTCAAATTGTTCAGTCTTCCACTTTGTTCAAATGAACAACTGTCTGTGGGAAAGGAATATCGACACCGGCAGCATCAAAAGCTTCCTTGCAGTTTTTGTGGAAATCGCCGTGCAGTCCCCAGTAATCAGAGGCTTTCACCCAGGGGCGAACCTTGATGTTCACACTGCTGTCGGCCAACTCGCCCACCGCGATGGTGATGCCGGGATCTTTCAGCACACGCTCATCCTTGGTCAACAGGTCCCGGATGATTTCCATGGCCTTGTTGATGTCCGAACCGTAACCGATTCCCATGATCATATCCACCCGGCGGGTATCGTAGCCGTTGAAGTTCTTGATGACGCCACCATACAGCTGGCCATTGGGCACTGTTACGCGAATGTTGTCACCTGTGGCGATGGTTGTGCTGAAAATCTGGATGTCTTTCACGGTTCCCACAATGCCACCGGCATCGATAAAGTCACCGGTGGTGAAAGGCCGGAACAAAAGCAGCATCACACCACTGGCAAAGTTAGCCAGGGTTCCCTGCAGGGCCATGCCGATGGCAAAGCCGGCTGCACCCAAAATTGCCACAAAGCTGGCTGTCTGCACGCCAAACCGGCCAATAACCGCGATGACGGTGAAGGCCATGATCGAAAAGTAGACCAGGCTGCCCACAAAACCAGTCAGACTGGCGTCCACACCTCGAGCAATCATGACCTTTTTCAGTCCATTGCGCAGCGATCCGGCAACCATGCGACCGATGACCAGGATCACGATGGCCACCACAATCTGCAAGGCGTAACCGGGGCCATTGGCTTTCAGGAATTCAACCACCGTGCCCATGAAATTGGTGGCGTCGGCCACTGATTGAGTTGCTGAATCAGTTGCACTGGCTTGTCCCAGGAATGTCATCATAATTCTCCCCTAACTTGGATTTGCTTTGGCCACGGTTGTTTTGATGGATTCAAATGAAAGATGTTTCACAATTCCCCGCAGCCCAATTCACGACTTCTTTACTCTGTTGTGGCGCCGACAATAACACTCATTTCTGGAAAGTCAAATGGGGCACAATGGGCCCTAAAGATCACTTTAGGGCCCGAATGAGGATAATCGGGAATTACTGGGGAAGATCGATGATCAAATCAATGCGCCGATTGCGGGCTCTTCCTTCAGCCGTATCGTTCAGGGCCACAGGTCGGTCAGGGCCAAAACCTTCAGTTGTGATGCTATTTTCGGGCCATCCCTGCATTCTCTCCAGGGTGCGGGCCACCGTTTCGGCCCGACGTCGCGAAAGCCTCAAATTGGCATCTCGGGTCCCGGTGTCGTCGGTGTGGCCTTCGACCTTGGCTGTGGCACCCGGAAAAAGTTCCAAGGCTCCGGCGACCTTGGCCAGAAGGGTATCCTGACCGGATTTCAACTGGGAACTGCCCACCGAAAAAGAAACACCGTGCAAACGCATGACAACCCGGCTGTCACCTATCATCAAAATTTCACCCTCATCCGGGGTGAGTGATGCATTCAAAGTGGACAGAGCCGCTTCCCTGGCCTGCTTCCTGGTCAGGACCGACTCGGCGGCTGAACGATCAGCCTCAGCCACTCCAGCCCGCAGTTCGGTCTCCCATAGCTGTTGCCGCAAGGAACGCACCTCCACGGTGAGGGCGGTGATCTGGCTATCCTGAGCCGCCACCCTGCCGCCTACCATTTCATTCAATTGTCGATTGGCCACGGTCAACGAATCGATGGCCACCTGATGCAGCAGGTTCTTTCGGCTCAACTCTTCCAGCAAAGCCTCTGCCTGGGGAGTGCCTGTTTTTAGAGGATCGAGAGTTATCCCGTGCAGAGAGGCGATCTCCAGGAGTGCCTGGTCGAAGCGTCCGAGCAAAGCTTCATAACCATTCTTTTTCTTCCGCATTTGATGGATGAAAACCGCCTGTTGCAAGAGCAAATCCGCCTCTTGACGAATTTTTTCCAATTGGGCTTCGGTGGCACCATTGTCCTGGGCATATCCCAAGTGGGAATCCAGCTGGCGCCAGGCCATTGGCAGATTGCTTTTGGCCCCCATTTT
>JAUUYW010000302.1 GCA_030590265.1 Candidatus Krumholzibacteriia bacterium | reverse complement strand
CTTATGGCTCTTCAACTGAAGAACCGTTTGGGAGTCAGCCTGGGAGTTGACATTTCTTTGACTAACTTTTTACATAACACCAATATTGTTCAACTGGCAAAACTTGCGCTTAGCCAACTGGCTGAATCTCCGTCCTCAGGATTTTCCCCGAACAGTCAGAAAGAAAACCCCAAAAGAGATGAGATTGTGATAAAAATGGGCTCCTTGGCTGGGGTCCGGGTTCATGTCTCGAAAAGATGCCTCCACTATAACCCTGGCACCACTGACCATTCCCCAGTCAACCGGAACGCCCAACCACGGATCACTGCTTCCCCACCGACCGAAGCCGATGAGAACGTATGGTTTTCCGGAGGCATGCAGGTCGTTGTTGAAGCTTTGAACTTCCTGGGCCACAGAGGGTGTCCGGGACACATCAAAGGATTCCGGTTTGATGAAAACAATATCCTGGATGTCATCTTTGCTGCCATGACCGAGGGCTCGTTCGCTGGCCAGGATCACTCCATGCTTGTTGAGCTCCACGGGCGAAATTTTGGATTCACCTTCGGGAATCGCCATGGGTCGCATCTGGAGCAGGCAAACCCGGATGGCTCCGGCCTCATCCCGATCCAGGGCAAATTCCAACTCCACTGGACAACCAAGTGTGCGCTCAGCCAAAGGCAGGATGGCGGTGATGAGTTTGTTCAGGTCCAGGGTTTCGCCAATCAGGATGGGACCAAAATCCAGCACTCGGGGGCCTGCATAAGAAAGCCCCATGCGCAAACAATCCGACCGATGATCGTAGGTGGAGACCAGATGGTCCAAAACCTGATCCTCTTCAGCAACTGACAGGCCTTCAACCAGCAGGAATTCCGTTTCCCCCATGGGATCCGGAGGTGGTGGCGTTCCCATGTTTACCGACCAGAAAGTTGTCTGTGTGCCACGCATCCTGTCGCCGACATCGTTGAATGGTGGTGGGCAGGTGGGATACTTGGGACAATATCCCCAGGATAATCCACCATCGACAATTTGCCGTCCCAAACCCAAAGCAAGATTGGCCACTCCGTCGGTGGGAACTGCCGCCGCGTTGGGGTAATAATTGAATGAACGGCAGACACCTGAAATTTCAGGATAGAACCGATCTCCATGCCTGTTGCCAACGACTTCCTGGATCACTACGGCCATGCGTTCGTCCTTGTGATTCTGCCCGGCTCCCTTGAAGTAGTTTTTGGCTGAGTTGAAAAAAGTTGAGGCGTAAACCAGGCGGATGGATTCGTCCAGACGCTGGTATCTGGTGTCCGTGTCCGGTTGGTTGTTGGGAATCATCTTGGTGGCATAAACCCCGGCAAAAGGATGGTCCAGAGCGTCTTCAAGCAAACTCGAAGAGCGGATGGCCAAAGGGGTGTTCACCTGAGAAATGAAGTCTCGCAGATCGCCCAGAATTTCCGGCACCAGGCTTGCCTGCAGAAAGGCGTTGGCGATGCGCTCTTCGGAGGCATCCGAGAGGGCGATCTCCCAAAGGTTGTTCATTTCCATGAAGGACTCAAAAACATCCGTACCCAGGACAACCATGCGTGGGATGGTGACGGTGAATTCCGGGAATTCCTGTTCATCAAGTCCATCCATAAAATCTTTCGAGAGCAGCACCAGGCCGGCGGCCTTGCCTCCAATTCTTCCGCGACCAATGCGGGAGACGGTCTCGCCCGATTCCCAGGTTCCCCGACTGAAATCGGGGATGGGGTATCTTTCCATGGAACACATTTATTAACCTCCAATGCCTGGTGCTGCTGCTACTTGCGATCTGACTTTCCTAGACCCAGCCACGATCCCGGCAAGCCATGGCCACCCTGTTGATGGCCAGCATATAGCCTGCATCCCGCATGGTCACCTCGTGTTTGCGTGCCAAATCACTGACGGCGTAATAGGCTGCGGTCATCTTGACATCCAACTTGCTCAGAACTTCTCCCAGCTCCCAGAAGTAGTTCATGTTGCTCTGAACTTGTTCGAAGTAACTGCAGGTCACGCCACCGGCGTTGGCCAGGAAATCAGGGATCACGAAGATTCCCTTTTCCTTCAAATATGGATCGGCCTCTGGAGCAGTGGGGCCGTTGGCACCTTCGGCGATGACCTTGACCTGGTCACTGATCAGATTCACGTTTTCCACGTTGATCTGATTCTCCAAGGCTGCGGGCAAAAGAATGTCCACATCCTGGGTGATCCAGGATTCACCAGGCAGAATACGATAACCAAGGGCCTTGGCTTTGACCTGGTCGATGCCCCCAAAGTGGTCGGTGATTCCACGCAGTTCTTCCAGATCAATTCCTTCAGGCTTCACAAAGCAAAAGGATGCCTCTTCGGCCTGATCCCAACTGGAAACACAAACGGTCTTGCCGCCTAACCGGCTAAAAAGTTCGATAGCATATTGGGCGACATTACCAAATCCCTGCACGCTGGCGGTGGTGTCCTGGGGTTTGATATCCAATTCCTTGAGCGCTTCGCGAAGAGTGTAGACCACTCCATACCCTGTGGCCTGGGTGCGTCCCAAGGAGCCGCCCATTCCAACGGGCTTACCGGTAATGGCTCCAGGAAAATGACCGCCGGAGAGAGTTTCGAATTCGTCGAGCATCCAGAGCATGTGCTGGCTGGTTGTCATGACATCGGGGGCGGGTATGTCGCGCACCGGTCCCACGTCGCGGTAGACCTGGCGCACCCACCCCCGACAAATCGCTTCCTGTTCCCTGGGGCTCAAATGGTGAGGATCACAAATGACTCCACCCTTGCCGCCGCCCAGAGGCAGGTCAACCACTGCGCATTTCCATGTCATCCACATGGAAAGCGCGCGCACTGTGTCCACCGTCTCCTGGGGATGGAAACGAATGCCACCTTTGCAGGGGCCACGGCTGTCGTTGTGTTGAATCCGATAGCCTTGGAAAACCTGGAATGAACCGTCATCCATGCGCACCGGAATGTTGAAATGGTATTCACGCATGGGGTTGCGAAGGAGTTGGCGAGGGCCTTCCTCCAATCCAATCAGTTCGGCTATGCGATCGAATTCCGCCTGGGCAGAGACAAAAGCATTAAATTCTTGTTTCTTGGACATCTTGCATCCTCCTGGGCCCCTTTCGGGGTGGAATTTGGGTGATTTCAATTTAATAGTGGCAATTTTGGTACCAGAAAATGGATTTTTAAAACTTATTAACTTGTTTAAATACAGCAAGTTGTGGTGACACACAAAAAGATATAGATGCAGATTCGCATCATTGAATGATATTTGTGATGCAAATATGCATCGTTTGGTGTTTTCCAAGGGGGGAATGGAGTCAAATTGAGTTATTTTGCGGAACGACCATCCCGAACCGGAGGCGTCAATCCAAGTTTTTTGATTTTCCTCTGCAGGGTGGTCCGGTGGATCCCCAACTCCTTGGCGGTGTTCTCACGGTGCCACCCATTTCGTTCCAAAGCCTGGGTCAGAAAAGCGGCAGCTACCTGAGAAAGGCCGTGCTTGCCACCGCTTTCCCCACTGGATAACCGAATCTGCAGCCGCCGGGGAAGATGTTCAGGTTCAAGAATTTTCCCGCGACACATAACCCAGGCGTGCTCAATGATGTTTTCCAACTCCCTTACATTTCCCGGATAGTTATGGGTCATCATCAATTCCAGAGCTGCCGAGGAGAGGCCAATGATCTGCTTGCCCCGTGTGCTGGAGAACTGCTCGATAAAGCGCTGGGCCAGCAAGGGAATATCACCTTTGCGATCGCGCAGGGGAGGCAAATCCACGTTCAGTACATTGATGCGGTAGTAGAGGTCACGCCTGAAAGTTCCTTCGGCGACCATCTCCATAAGGTCCCGATGGGTGGCGGTGATGAATCTGATATCACAGGAGATAGGCGTTTGGTCACCCAATCGTTCGTACACCCGCTCCTGAAGAACTCTCAGTAGTTTGACCTGCATTTCCAGGGGAATATCTCCAACCTCATCAAGGAAAAGTGTGCCGCCTTCGGCTGCAGCAAAACGTCCAGGACGATCACGAACCGCCCCGGTGAAAGCCCCGGCTTTGTAGCCAAAAAGTTCGGATTCAAGCAAAGTCTCCGGCAAAGCCGCGCAATTGACGGTGATCAAAGGCCCGTTGGCCCTGGCACTCAGATTGTGAATGGCCCTGGCAATCAGATTCTTGCCCGAGCCTGTTTCCCCGTTGATGAGGATGCTGGTTTTGCTTTGGGAAATCCGAGGAAGGATCTCAAAGAGTTGTTTCATGGCCGGGTCGCCGGTAACGATGCCCTGAAATGGTTGGGCATAATCGAGGTCATCCAGTTGGTGCTGAATCCGCGCCAGATCGACAAAAGTTTCAACGCCCCCGATGACCTTGCCGTCGGCATCCTTCAAAACGTTTGCAGAGAGTGTTACTGGCACCATTTGACCCGTGGCTCCCTTAATGGAGGCACTTATTCCGTTTAGGGGTTTCTCTTTTTCCATGGTTTGACAGAT
>JAUUYW010000533.1 GCA_030590265.1 Candidatus Krumholzibacteriia bacterium | reverse complement strand
TTGTTGAACCAGTTGAAGCGCCGCACCTTGTAGGGACAGTTATTGGAGCAGTAACGAGTGCCCACGCAGCGGTTGTAAACCATGGCGTTGAGACCCTCATCGGTGTGCATGGTGGCGGCCACCGGACAAACCTGTTCGCAGGGTGCCATCTCGCACTGCACACAACCGACCGGTTGCTGGACACATTCAGGGTCTTCCATGTCGCCCAGGAAATAACGATCCAGCCGCAGCCAGCTCATTTCCCGGCCTCGGGCCACTTCATCCTTGCCCACCACTGCCACGTTGTTTTCACTCTGGCAGCCGAGAATGCAGGCGTTGCAACCGTTGCAGACATTCAAATCGATGGCCATGCCCCATTTGTACCCGTCGTACTCGTGCTCTTTCCAAAGAGACAGCAAAGGAGGATGGTGAAGGCCGAGGTGATCCACAAATTCCGGATGATTGTTGTAATCATCCACCGTTCCCTGCCGCACCAGAGCAGGCACACGCTTTTGGATTTCGTCAGCGCCGGCGGTGTCGATGGCGTGGTGATCCTGGGTGGTGGCCAAGGGGTAAGTGCCACCGGTGTTGCTGATTTTCAGGCCCAGGCCCAGGTCCAGATTTTTCCAGGTGCGCAACTGGTAAAAGTTGAAACCGGCCCCGTTGGCGATGGGACCCAGTTCATCACAACCGTAACCCAAGTTGACGGTCACCGAGTATTTGGCCTGTCCGGGCATCACATAAACGGCTGCGTCCATGCTGTTGCCGTTGTATTCCATGGTGACAACATCACCGTGCTTCACTCCCAGTTCATCGGCAGTGGCGGGGCTCAGCAAGGCTGCGTTGTCCCAGGTCAGTTTGGTCATGAAGTCGGGCATTTCCTGCAACCAGGCATTGTTGGCAAAGCGCCCATCATAAACCGACTGATCCAGGGCAAAGCTGATTTCCAGATTGTCTTTTGACAAGGCGTGGCCACCGGCTGGAGCAGCAATGGAATTTCCGGCCAAAGGCAACGCCCCCGCACCTGGTCCACCACTGAGGGCCAGGTGCCCATCGTGAATAAACCGGAGCCAGCGTTTTTCAAAAGCCTTGTCGTTTTTGGGTGTGCGAGGCGAACCGCCAATCATAACGGAGAATGACGAGCGGGCCTTGTCGTAACTGTTTTTGGGTTTGCGGGAATTGAAAGCCGACAATAATTCCGTTGCGGTTTTTCCACCAAACAGAGGCTGAATCAGTGGTTGCACCGCCATGTAGGTGCCATCCCAACCCATGGCGTCGCCCCAGCTCTCCAGATAATGGGCCCGGGGAATGTGCCAGGTGCATTTTTGGGAGGTGGCGTTGTCCGCATCACTGAGATGGATCCGGTTGGTGGCCTTCATCATGGCCTCACCAAATTTGAGATCCGCAGGAGCATTGTAGACCGGGTTGCCACCCAGCATGATCAGAGTTTCGATGGAGCCGGAGTTCAAATCGGCCACCAGCTGGCTGATGTCCTGAAACTCGGGCATTTGCATGGGCAGATAGTTGATGGCATGACCCGCGTTGCCCAAAGCCTGGTTAAGGCTGTAGACCATGGCGTGCACTTCGGCAGGCTGGCGCATACCAGCCAGAAGCAGGCTTTGGCCACGGTTGTCCATCAAATCCTTGGCCAGGGCAGCCACATGTTTTCCGGCGGCGGCATGGCCCCGCCACTTGGTCAAATCACCACGGCTGAAGCCAGCACCTTCAGGCAGGGGCAGCCCTTCACCCAGAACCAGTTCAGCGGCCAGGGCCCAAACTGCCGCGCCGATTTCCCCGGCAGCAGTGACGAAACGATGGTCAGCCTGACCACCGGTGACCGAGAAATTGTTTTCGTAGCAATACAGGCGATTCATGTGACCGGTGTCCGGGCGACGCCCCAGGGCAAACTCACGGGCATTGCGCAGAGCTGTGGGATGGTCCTGCATCATGTTCGCGTCGAAATCGACGATCACCTGGGCTTTGGTCAAATCCAACTGGGTTTTGGCCGGGGTTCCGAAGGCCTTGACGGCTCCCATGATCTCATTCACCCGACAAACGGCTTC
>JAUUYW010000534.1 GCA_030590265.1 Candidatus Krumholzibacteriia bacterium | reverse complement strand
AGCGGCCTGATGCGCGCTGTGGAAAAATTCGATTACCGCAAGGGATACAAGTTTTCCACCTACGCCACCTGGTGGATTCGCCAGGCCATCACCCGGGCCATTGCCGATCAGGCCAGAACTATCCGAGTGCCCGTGCACATGATTGAAGCCATCAACAAGGTCAACCGCGCCAACCGCCAGCTTCTGCAGGAGCTGGGCAGGGATCCCAAACCCGAAGAAATCGCTGTTTTCCTGGAGATGCCCATTGAGAAGGTTCAGGGCGTTTTGCAGGCCAGCATGGAGCCGGTCAGCCTCGATCGTCCCATTGGTGAAGAAGAAGACAGCAACCTGAGTGATTTCATCGAAGATGATACCGCTCCCTCGCCGGCCCGTCTGGCTGCCCACAGCATGCTGAAGGATCAGATGCAGCGGGTGCTCAGCACATTGACCCGTCGGGAAGAAAAAGTGATTCGCCTGCGTTTCGGCCTGGGCGACGGCACGCCGCGCACCCTGGAAGAGGTGGGCACCATTTTCAAAGTCACCCGTGAGAGAGTTCGGCAAATTGAGGCTAAAGCCTTGCGCAAGTTGCGGCATCCCAGTCGCAGCCGCAAGCTCAAGGGTTATGGAGAAATGGTCTGACGGGCCAATTATCCAGTTGACCCCGGGCTGTCGATGGCCTATCTTGCCGATCCAGCTTTGGGCCTATAGCTCAGTTGGTTAGAGCGCCCGGCTCATAACCGGTCGATCCCAGGTTCAAGTCCTGGTGGGCCCACCAGATCTTTTCTGATGGAGCCGAACGAAAAAATGATTGGATGGGCGTTTAGCTCAGCTGGCTAGAGCGCTCGCCTCACACGCGAGAGGTCACTGGTTCGAGTCCAGTATCGCCCACCATCCTTTTTTCGGTCGACTTCTTCGGAAGAAGGCCCTGGACGTGACTTTGGCGGAACTGTCCATTCTGCCGCAGTTGTGGACCAGACGAGTGAACGGAAGAAGGGTGCTTCGGCGCCCTTCTTTCTTTTTTTTATGGGGGAGAAGCCATGGACCCAAAAATCCTGAACAACATCCTCGTGGAAATAGCCGAGTTCGAAGAACTCCTTCTGCGGGCCAACCAGGAGCTGAAGCACAACACCGATCTCACTTTTTCCCTGGAAGAACTGCAATCCGAATACGAAGCCGATGCTGCCGAGGCCGCCAGTCTGAACCAGGGTGCCAAGGTCACGCTCCACAGCCTGGAAAATGAGATTACCCAGGTATCGGAGCTGTTGAAGGTCAAAGAACAAATGTTGGTCGGTCTGACTGACCGTCGGCAGGTTCGTGCCGTCAACGATGAAATCAGCGGGCTTAAACTTCGGCTGGACCGGCTGGAGGATGAAACCATCAGTTTGCTGGACAAACAGGATCTTCTGAAGGCCGAAGCCACTGAAAGTCAGTGTGAAAGCAGGGCTCACGGCACCAAAAGTCTTGCCAGGCAGGAAACCATGGCCTCCGACTCCATGGCATTGACCCAGAAGGTAAAACATATTAAAGATGATGTGCAACGACTGATCTCCATGCTGCCCCCCGTCGAAGGAAGGGCCGTCGGCAGGCTGAGGGAAAAACTCGATCAGGCGGTGGTCCATCATCACAAGGGCGCTTGCCAGGGCTGCTTTCATCAGCTTCCCCTGCAGCAGGGTATTGCCGTGGACAGTGGTCGCACCATTGTGCGTTGTCCTTCCTGCATGCGTTTCCTGGTGCACCGAAGTTGGCGGTAAAAATCTAAATCAGGAGTTTGATTGTTATGGCCGATCCAAAAAATCCCGAAACCCTGCCGGATTTGCTGCGAACCCTGGAGAGAAGCGGCGAGCTGCGCAGCCTGGCCAGGGAATGTGGCCTTTCGGTGCGAGAGCTTCGGCGCCGCCTGGCAATATGGCGTCGCGAGCTGGCCAATGCCGAGGGTGCAAACGAAGATTTTGTGGAGAAAATTGCTCCCGCACCGGTCAAGGTGACAGGAAAATCAGGAAAAGGCAGCCTCACCCCGGAAGATTCCTCCAAGTGGCCCGAACTGGT
>JAUUYW010000422.1 GCA_030590265.1 Candidatus Krumholzibacteriia bacterium | reverse complement strand
CGTCCACCGTAAGCCATCATGCCCAGGGCGCCAAAAAAGAAAACCACCGTGGTGGCGCTCCACGGATCGGTGCGGGCCATGATGGGTCGGCTCATCACCACGAAGAAAGCAAAACAGGCGGCGTTGGCCAGGGTCATCAGGTCGCCGGTCAGGTATTGACTGTCCAGGCTGAAATGATCCACTTCCAGGAGTACCATCACTCCGGTGATGCCGGCCAAAAACCCGATGGCCTTGGTGAGGGACAACTTCTCCTGTTTGGAAATGACCGAAAACAGCAAAACAAAAGTAGGGATCTGGCTGCAGATCAACGCCGACCGACTGATGGTGGTGCGGGCCAAACCTTCCAAAAACAAACCCTGGTTCAGCACCACACCAAACTGGGCGCCGATGGCCAGCAAAACAATATCCCTGGTCGACGGGAGCCGGTGTTTTCCAATCACCATGACGGCCAGCAAAACCAAAAAAGCCCCACTGGTGCGCAAGGCGGCCCAGGCCCCCGGCGTGAAGGTCGATACGATGAATGTGCTGGCCAGGTAATTGAGGCCGAAGAGCACCTGAATGGTGATCAGGGCTGCGCGCAGTTGTTTCTGGTTGGTCGCGGGGGCCATGCAGTCAAATCCTCACGGACAAACGAAGAGGCCGGTTTGGCAGCCGGCCTCTTCTGGAATATAGCAAGTCGGGCGCACAGCATAACGCCACCGCAAGAATCGTCAAACCTAGAAATCATCATCCGTCAAAGGAATCACCTGTTCGGGCGCACCGAGGGGAGCTTTGGCAGCCGGTGCTGGCGAATAGGTCTCTGCCGGAGTGGAATAGTTGGCCACCGGCGGCACGAAATCAGCGACATTCAGTTCATCCGTTGCCGAATAATTATGCGCTGAAACCAGATCGCTTCCACCGTTGATGATCACCTGCAACTGTGAAACCATTCGGTTCAAATCGCCGGACAACGTGAACATTTCCCGACTGGCCGAAGCCGACTGGTCGGCACTGGCGCTGTTGGTCTGCGTTACGCTGTCGATCTGGGTGACCGCTTCGTTGATCTGATTAATTCCCAGGGACTGTTCTGCGGCAGAGGTGGTCATTTCCCCCACCAGGCTGGCCGCGCCCTGCACTCGGTCGCTTATTTCACTGAGGATGTTGCTGACTTCTTTGGCCATGTTGACACCGTTGTCGGCGTTAGCCTGGCTTTGGTCAATCAGTTCCCCGGTGCTTTTGGCCGAATCGGCGCTGCGTTTGGCCAGGTTGCGAACTTCTTCGGCCACCACGGCAAATCCCTTGCCGGCATCGCCCGCCCGAGCAGCTTCCACAGCAGCATTCAAGGCCAACAGATTGGTCTGGAAAGCGATTTCATCAATGGTTTTGATGATCTTGGAAGTTTCGTCACTGCTTGTTTTGATTTTTTCAATGGCCTGAGTCATGCGCCCCATGGCGTCCTGACCATTTTCAGCCGCTTCCTGTGCCTTGTTGGTTTCCCGGCTGGCCTCTTCGGCGTTTTCGCTGTTCTGTTTGGTTTGCGCAGCCAGCTCTTCAAGGGAAGCTGCGGTTTCCTCCAGGGCCGAAGCCTGATCAGCGGTGCCTTGGCTGAGGGTTTCACTCGAAGTTGAAACCTGTTCCGAAGCTCGGGAGACATCGGCACTGCTCGAGCTCAGTTCCGCCACCACACGGCCAATGGGCCCGGTGATAATTCGAGACAGCAGAAGCCAGGTCAATCCGGCAAGCAGAATCATACCGGCCAGGCTAACACCGCCAGACCAGAAGGCCATGGTCCAGGCCGCTTTTTTCTGTTCCTGTTCGGCATTGACAAGCTTGGCGTCGATGTGGGCTTTCACTTCTTCGTAAGCCTGGGTCGAATGTTCGTGGGACAAACCCACCACCAGGGACCCAATGTTTTCACCATCAAAGGTGATGGGGTGGGAGATCGACTCCACATTTTTATCCTGGGAAGAATATTCTTCCGTCAAGGCATTGCCATCCGAACCATAAAAATTGACGAAGACAAACCCATCATCCTTCATGGTTATCTCCGCCAGAGTAATCAGAGCCTCGAAATCATAGCCCACGATATACGAAGCTGCGACTTCGGTCAGCAAGGCTGCCGTGGCGGCTTCTTTGCTGAGGAGCCCTTCTTCCAGGAGTTGTTTTTCCTTTTCCTGGATTTCCCTCATCAGCTTGACGAAACCATCTGCCTGATCGGCCTGACTGTTCCGACTTTGAACCAGGGAAACGATCCCCGACCCGGTCTGGATAACCAAGATTGCCAAAGTGATGGCCACCAAAAATTTTGCTGTAACACCCGACTTGCTAAACATCCCATTCCCCCTAAAAATTATTGAACAACTGCGAATGCTCCATACTTGATCGTTGTCAGGCATTCCCGCACCGGCGCATAGTCAGCGGGATCTTCCCAGCCAATAATTTTTGCACTGGTAGCTGCAGAATGGCTTTTGTCCAAGGCCTTCAACGCGGTGGCCATCTTCTGGGCCGTGGCGGCGTCGGTCTGGCTGCAGGCGGCCATGGGCCACTCGGGATACAGTTGGGTGGAATGAACGAACGGGAAATCATCCTGAACCTGATTGATGATGCGGAAGTCGGCCAGGTTGATTTTTCCTTCATCGGCCATGCGTTCGAGGGTATCGCTGCGCACGGTTCCCACATCACAGGCGCCGTTTTTTACAGCCAGAACAACGTTGTCGTGTTTGTTGCCGAAAACGAATTCCGAGCAATCTTTCTCAGGATCGACGCCATTGTCCAGCAGCAGCCGCCAGGCCATGTGGGCCCCGCCGAAAGAAGATTTCTTCACAGCCATGAATTTTTTACCGGCGATGTCGGAGATGCTCTGGATGGGGCTGTCGTTGCGGACCAGCACCACACCACCAAACGTGCTGAGGGCATTTCCCTTGCGGCTGTTGACCAAAGTGGAAACGGCCGTGGCGCCGTACTTTTTCTCCAGCACAACGTAGAAAGCACTGTTGGCCAGGACGAAGTCCACATTGCCACTGGTGACCGCGGGTTCAACAGCTTCAAATTTCAGGGGAACGATGGTCACTTTGGTGCCCATCTGCTCGGTCAGGTACTTGCCCAGCTCGCCCCATTTTTGCATACATTTTGGAGCACCGCGTTTGGCCAGGACGCCTACTTTGACGTCCGCAAAGGCACTGAAAGGAACCAGCATGGCCACCAAAGCCACCAACAACAGTGTGATTGTGAATTTTCTCATTGCTTGAACTCCCCTGGAAAACACGTATATGG
>JAUUYW010000012.1 GCA_030590265.1 Candidatus Krumholzibacteriia bacterium | reverse complement strand
GTTCTGATAGCCTCCGGGTTCAGCAGCAGCGCCGTTACCAATGCACTTCTGGCCAACGGCGCTTTGGGATTGCTTAACAAACCTTTCAATATCGAAGAATTGTCACGGAATGTGGCGAAGCATATTCGCAGGTAAACTGCCCTCATCCATTACCATGTTTTGGTAACTGGTGGCGTTTTTGCCGCCGGCGAAAATGATCAGAACCTGGTGTATTCGCTTCGAAAAGCTTTATGGCGTTGATTCCCATTTTCAATTAGGTTATGCATTCACTTCCCTGATCAGAAAATCCCCGGAGGCCTTCCAAATGCGCAATTCCCTTCAACTTTTCTTTGTATTGCTGTGCTCCGTTTCCATTACAATACCGGCAGTTGCCGAAACAACAGCCTTCGTCGGCGCCCACCTCATCCCCATTGATGGCCCTGAGATTTCCAACGGAATCCTGATTGTTGAGGATGGAATCATCACCAGCATCGGCCCAAAAAATCAAATCAAAGTCCCAGACGATGCCACCCTTGTCGATGTCCAGGGCCAGACAATCATGCCAGGCCTGGTCGACACCCACAGCCACATTGGCGGGTTTCGGGCAGCTGATAAAAGTGGCCCCATCCAACCTGGTGTGCGCATCATGGACGGCTTGAATGTTTTCGATTCCGGTTACCGCCGCGCAGTGGCCGGTGGCCTCACCACCTTGAACGTGATGCCCGGCAGTGGATTTCTCAGCAGTGGGCAAACCATCTACTTGAAAATGCGCCGCACAGGGCCAGGCACTAAAATTTTCACTCCCGAAGATTTGGCCTACACCACAGATGATGGCAACGGTGGTCTTCGGGTGCTGGGTGGTTTGAAGATGGCCAACGGTACCAACAGCCAACGCGAGGCCCCTTTCCCCGGTACCCGGGCCAAGTCGGCCTTCCTGGTGCGCGAAAAGTTCATCAAAGCCCAGGAATACGCGGCCAAAATTGAAGCTGCCGATGGTGATGCCAGCAAACTTCCCCCCCGCGATCTGGATCTGGAAATCCTGGTGGAGGTGATGGCCGGCGAACGCGTCGTTCACCACCACACTCACCGCGCCGACGACATCATGACTGTTTTGCGACTCAAGGATGAGTTTGGGTTCAAGGTTGTCCTGCACCACTTGAGTGAAGGTTGGAAAGTAGCCGACCAGATTGCCGCCTCTGGGGCCGGTTGCAGCATCATCACCGTGGACAGCCCGGGCGGTAAACTGGAAGCAGTGGAATTGCGTTTTGAAACCGGAGCGGTGCTGGCCGAAGCCGGGGCCCTGGTTGCCTATCACACTGACGATTGGATCACCGACAGCCGGCTCTTTTTGCGCTCAGCAGCAATAGGCATGCGCGGTGGTTTGGACCGTGAAACGGCTCTGAAATCCCTCACCATTAATGGAGCCATCATGCTCGATCTGGATCATCGCACCGGAAGCCTGACCAAAGGCAAAGACGCGGATTTTATCATCCTCAACGGCGATCCTCTGAGTGTTTACACTCGTGTTCAGCAAACCTGGGTCGAAGGCCAAAAAGTTTTCGACATCAACGACCCGGCTGACCGTTTGTATGCGGAAGGTGGCCAGGGTGCTGGTAATAATATGGAGCCCTTCCTGTGCTGTTATGAAAATGGAGGTGAGTCATGAAAAAGTTTCTGATTGTTCTTGGCTTTCTCCTGTTGATTCATCCTTCAGCGCAGGCCCAGATTGCCGTGCGAGGCGGTATTGTTCACACAATGGACGGTGCTTCTATCCCTGATGGCGTTGTGGTCATCGAAGACGGGAAAATCAAGGACATCGGTCCGGCAAGTCAGGTGAATATTCCTGATGGATACGAAGTTTTGCAGGCTGCGGTGGTCACCCCTGGTCTGGTGGATATTCACAGCACCCTTGGATTGACCGGTATCTACAACATACCTGCGGATCAGGATCACCTTGATGGTGCGGGCCCAATTCAGCCTGAACTGCGGGCCATTGATGCTTACAATCCCCAGGAGGCCCTCATCAAGTGGGTTCGCTCCTTCGGCGTAACAACAGTGCATACGGGCCACTCCCCCGGGGCGCCTGTTTCAGGCCAGACCATGATCGTCAAAACCAGAGGCACCACCATTGATGATGCCGTGATTGACCACGCCACCGCCCTGGCTGTCACCCTGACACCACCGCCAGCCTTTGGAGGGTCAAGCAAACATTTCACCACTCGCGCCAAAACCATTGCCCTGTTGCGTCAGGATCTGATCAAGGCCGAGGAGTACCGTGACAAACTACGCCAGGCGGAAGATGACGACGATGCTCCGGCACCACCTCACGATCTGCACCTGGAAACCATGGTTCAGGTTTTGAACGGTGATCTGGCCTTGATGGTCACCGCCCATCGCACCCGCGACATGATCAATGCCTTGCGTTTGGCCGATGAATTTGGTCTCCGCCTTTGGCTCGATGGTGCCTCCGAAGCCCACCAAATTCTGCCGGTCATCAAAGAAGCCGGTGTCCCGGTTTTGTTGCATCCGACCATGATTCGGGCCTTCATGGAAACCGAAAATGCCAGCATGGAAACAGCAACCCTGTTGCGCGAAGCAGGGATTCCTTTTGGAATTCAGAGTGGGTTCGAAGCCTACGTACCCAAAGTTCGCGTGGTGTTGTTTGAAGCGGCCATTGCCAGTGCTCATGGTTTGAGTTTTGACGATGCGTTGGCTGCCGTAACTATTGATCCTGCAAAGATCCTTGGCATTGATGACAGGGTTGGATCATTGGCCAAGGGCAAAGACGGGGATTTGGCCCTTTATGATGGGGATCCCTTTGACTACTCATCGCATTGCCTCGGGGTGGTTGTTGAAGGAGTTGTTGTTTCTGACGAGAAGCGATAGAGAAGATCTGGCACTTGAGAAACGGCTTAACAAATGAGTGGCCCGTATTTGCGGGCCACTTTTATTTGCCTCTGTTTCTAACCCTCTGATTCTGGTATAATTATGGAAACAAACGGGAGGGAGACCCTGGATGAAGATCATCACTCAAATCGTATTATTAGCCGTTGCCGTTCTGTTATGGACCAACCTGGGCCTGGCTAATCAGACACCCTGCTTTGAATACTACATCGACATGGCTTGCGGAACCGAAGAACCTGCCTTCATGTTCAACCTGCCCGACGGCAGTGGGTCGCCTTTCACCGAGGCCCAACGATCAGACGGGACCTTTGTCGATTGCCGGATCTACCTGACCATTGAGGATTGTTTTGGAGTTCCCATTCAGGGTTTTCCAGCCGAGGACATGTGGATTCAAAGTGATGATGGGTCCATGGTGCCTTGTATTGGCGGCTCCAATCCCGATTTCGACACCGACGAAACCGGTTCCACCGAATGGGTCGATCCCATGTTTGCAGGAGGCAGTACCCCCAATGACGTTTATATCATGATCAACGGTGAGATGTTGTTTGAAACGCCACTCCCCTTGCATTTTTCCAGCGCGGATATGAGTGGCGACGGGGTGGTCAATCTCGTGGATGTTGGGCTCTTCTCCAATGCCTTTTTCGGAGACTACAACTTTGAGGCCGATTTTTTCCACGACGGCCATTTGAATCTGGCGGACGTGGGACGTTTGGCTTTGGGGATAGGCGATTCCTGTCCCTGATGTGGGGCGTGCTCTTGCCTGAATCAAAAAAGGAGTGAACATGCGCATTCCATTCCTGGTTTTGTTGATACTACTTGTCCAAGTCACGCTGGTTCCAGTCACTCCCGTTCATGGGGAAACCTATACCCTTTACCCGGACGGCTCAGGAGATTTTCTAACCATCCAGGCAGCCCTCGACGCGGCCTTGACCGGCGATGTCATCCGCCTCTGGGCCGGGTCCTATTGCGGTCCGGGCAATCGTGATCTCGACTTCAGCGGCAAAGGCATCACTCTTCGCTGCGTCGCAAAACCTGATGTCACTTTCATTGACTGTGAAGGTGCCCAGGGCGACAGGCATCGGGGAATCTGGTTCCACTCCGGCGAGAACAGCGAGGCCATTGTTTCCGGCATCACTTTCCGCGGAGGCTGGATGGATAAGGCACCGGGAACCGCCGGAGGAGCCATACGCTGCGAAAAGGGTTCATCACCCCAAATCATTGGCTGTCATTTCGAAAACAATTATTCCGGCTATGGTGGGGCAATCGCCTTGCTTGAAAACTCCTCTCCCAATATTTCGGCATGCATTTTCCGGAACAACACAGCTCGAGTCGAGGGAGGCGCAATCTATTGCAACAGTGGATCCGCGCCAGAGATTATTGGCTGTACTTTTTATGAAAACACTGCTGATCTCGGTGGGGCCGTCTGGATTCTGGAATCCAATCCGGTATCGATCACCCAGAGTAAATTCTACCGGAACGTTGCCCACGATGACGGCGGCGGCTTGTATCGTCGAAACTGTTCAGGTGATTTGACCCTTGCCGAGTGTGCTTTTTGGCAGAACGATGCCACTGACGGTGGTGGTATCGCCCTGTACAACAGCGGTCCAACCACTGTTCGAAGCTGCACCTTCAAAGACAACCTTGCCAGTGACGACGCTGGGACTTTAGCCGGTGGCGGGATAGCCTGTTTCGGGTCATCCGCAGTTATTGTGGAACAGACGATCATTGCCTTTAACAGGGGTGGCGGAGCCATCAGTGGTGGCTATGTTACTGTGCGGTGCAGCGATCTGTATGGTAACATTGGTGGCGATTGGACCGGCGTGTTTGCCGATCAGATTGATAGCGACGGCAACTTCTCGGTCAATCCCTGTTTCTGTCCTGGTTTGTACGGCCTTGAACTTTGTGCCAACTCATACTGTCTGCCAGGGAATCATCCATGGGGCTGTGACGAGCACGTGGGTTGGTTCGGACATGGTTGTGCTGCTTGCGACTGTTTTGGGCCAGTGCCCACGGAAAAACAATCAATGGGTGATGTTCGGGCCCTCTACCGGTAATCTGGAGGTTACCCTCCTATTGGAATATGACTACAAAACTCAAAGGTACCATCATGAATTTTGTTTACCGGCCTGCCTTCATTGCACTGGTCGCAACCTTGACCCTGGGATTCGTTTCCATCCCCCAAGCCTTCGCCTGAGGTGTTCCTTCACCAGGCGGTCCGCCTGCACAATGCTACGGCTCCATCTCTCACCGTAATCAGTATCAACTGGGCCTGGGTTTTGGCTCCATGAAATCCACCATTCGCTTCGATGACGACCAGGAAGCCGATCTTGAAATGACCACCATCTCACTGTCGGGTGCCTGGCTCATCGATGATCATTGGGCAATTCGGGTGGTTGCAGGAGTGTTGATTGATGGAGGCTTGCAGCCCGAAGGGCAGGCTTCCCATGATTTTGAGCCAGGCGG
Source organism: Candidatus Krumholzibacteriia bacterium (assembly GCA_030590265.1). Classification (GTDB taxonomy): domain Bacteria; phylum Krumholzibacteriota; class Krumholzibacteriia; order LZORAL124-64-63; family LZORAL124-64-63; genus LZORAL124-64-63. The sequence continues at coordinate 15,657 of JAUUYW010000012.1, read as the reverse complement.
ACTGGTAGCCGCAGGTGTGGAGTACCGTGCATCAGAAGGCCAGGGGAAAACCCCATCTGTTGACCTTTCATTTTTTCTTGGGACATCATGGGCACAAACAGTGGCCCCGGGCACGGATACAAAAACAAATTACTTTGCTGGTGATGCCCGACTTGGTGCCCGTTTTGGCTGGACCATCAAGGACAAAACATTTCCTTACCTGGCAGTTCGAGTTTTTGGTGGACCTGTGAATTGGAAAATAGACGGCGAAGATGTTGTGGGCACTGATGTCCATCATTATCAACTGGCTTTGGGAGTGGCTACCCAACTCGCAAAAGTGGGGTTATTTGCTGAGTGGGCCGGGCTGGGCGAACAGGCCCTGAGTGCCGGAATAAGCACTGCTTTTTAACTTTTTCTGAATTGAATCAAAAAACATGAGCGGGCACTATGCTTTAAGGTGCCCGCTCATTGATTTGAACTTCTTCCTATCGGTACAACCCTTTGACCGAATCCCAGGCACGCATTTCGGAAGCCACCGTACTACTGCTCAAATGCAGACGGAAAGGCGCGTCAGTGACACCGTAGTCAAACCAAGGACCCTCGATACCATTGAGGGAAGCCACACGGTTACCACCGTCGTAGCAATCGGCACCTTCACCCACGGCGAAGTGGAAAGCACAATTGCGCTCCACAGTTGTGTAGGCTGAAAACTGATACAGGCCTGCAGGCACAACCATTCCCTCGGGGAAGGTAAATTCGAGCCAACCGTTGAAAAGATCAGCAGGCACAACAGTTGTGGCCGTGATCAGGTTGTTTCCATCGGCATCGATAAGAGCAACGTGGATTTCATCACCGGCAACCATGGAAGGCACTCCCCCATTGGGATTGCCGGTCACCTGGAACATGAATTCAATGCTCAGGACTTCAGCGTCACAGGGCAGAGTGACTTTATGGCCCTGGCCCACATTGGCGCCATCATGGCGCAGACCGAACCAGGCAGTTCCGCCTGCACAGTCGGCTTCGATCAGATCAGGGCATTCATCGGCCATGACCGGGATAGAGCTCATTAGAAATATCGACAAGGTGCACAGCAGGATTCTCAGCGGTAACGGTTTCAACATTTTGGTCCCTCCGGGGATTGGGTGATGCGCAGAGCATGTTCAGCAGGGTATGACTATTAGACGACCCAATAAGGCCTGTTTAATGAAAGACCAATCCCGATGAAACAAAGTTGCAGCCAAAATTCGCCCTACTTATCATCCAACTGCTGCAACCCGTCATTCCCATTATTCTCCGGATCAATATATGTGCAAGAAAAATCTGCCGAGACCACATGGGGCAACTCGGCAATCAACTTCAACTTGTCCGATTCGTCGGCATCGTCATCCCCTTCGATCACTGCCACAATGCGCCCCTGGTCATCATTGAAATGAACCTCACAAAGGCCGCTTTCTTCCAGGGCGATTTTGACAGCCTCAAGATGCTCAGGCAGGGTTTTCACCACAACGCTCGAAATGTTCATGATTCTTCAGTCTCCAGTTCAGGGATGGCTTCGGGTCGCACCACGATGGCGTCAACCGGACAAACAGGGACGCACAAATTGCACCAGGTGCAGCGTGAATCGATGATGCGAGGGTTCATCAGACCAACGAAGAACAAAGCATTCTCGGGACACACACGGTTACACCGGTCACAGAGACCACGACCCCAGGCGATGCAAAGGTCTTTCTTGAGGAGAATATTAACACCGTCAGGTAACGCAGGCGACTGATCTTCTTTTGCCTGCGTTACCGTTTCGGTGACCGGCTTGATGAACCGGGTCAGAAATTTTCGGCGTGAACCATTGAAGGACACCGATTACTCGACGCCGTCGTTCAGGATGTCCAAAAGATTGGACTGGGAGGCCCCATCATCGGTCCTGAAGTATGGTTCGAAAGTATTGGCAACCAAGGGAGCTACCTCGGCCTGGGTCGCGTGGCACTGGGTGCAGTTGAAATTAGCAGGGTTCAGATCCTTCAACTGGACGTCGCGCCGAATGTCGTACAGGTGGCTCGCCGGAGTTGCTGTGGCTTCTGCATCCACGGCATTTTCAGGCAGATGGCATTCCAGGCACTGGTTGTCGTTGATGGTGATGGGCAGATAGCCATCGGTGGTGTGAGGAATCAGTGGCGGCGAATTCTCAAAAGCTCGCTCCATCAAATCGGCATCACCGGGGTCGGGAGCTTCAAACGATGGTACGGGAGTATCCGAAGGATCCATCAATGGTTCGTTACGATAACTCAGTTCGTCATCCGAAACCAATACAGGGGCGGCTGCAGCAGGAGCCTCCGGGGCAGCCTCCTGTTGAACGGGAGCTGTTTGCTTGGAACAGCCCACCGCAAACACCAGCAGGATCAGCATTCCCACCAAGATCATTCTGTTTGTCTTCAACATCCGGATTAACATCAGGAACCTCCCGATTCGAGGGACATGGCTTGTTTGCGAAGATTGAAGCGGAGCGCATCGTCGTGACAGATTTCGATGCAACGGCCGCAATTTGTACAGACTCCATCGAGAACCGAGCCGCTGGCTTTGCCGACCAGTTCCAGAATTTCATTTTCAGGGCACACCTTCAGGCAATCCATGCATGAGGTGCATTTATTGTGATCGTGTTCAATGCGCATCAGGCTCAAGGGCGAGATGGCAGAATAAAAAGCTCCGAGGGGACACAAGTGGCCGCAAAAACCGTTGCGTTGCACGGCCAGATCGAAAAGGAAAACAGCCAGCACAATCATCCATCCCGCTCCCATGCCGAACACCAACCCGCGGTGCAGCATGCCGATGGGGCTGATGGCTTCAAAGGCGGCAATTCCCAGCACGAAGGACAGCACCAGAGCAAGGATCAGAACCACGAAGCGTGAACTCCGGGAAAACATCCTTGCTTGTCGACCTTTGTTCCAACCCAGACGGCGAGCTAACCAGTTGGCCAGATCCGTCACCGGGTTCAGGGGACATACCCAGGCGCAGAAGGTACGACCGCCGAGCAAACCATAGAACACCACGGTGATCAGTGATCCCAGCAAAGCGTTGCTTGCCAACAGCCCACCGGCCGCCAGCAACTGCAACACAGCGAAGGGATCGGCCAAAGGCACCGTGCCCAGCAGCAAGGATTGGCTGAGGTTTCCCCGCAGCACAGTCCAGCCCCAAAGGTTGCCACCCACCAACAACAGCATCACTGCCGCTTGAACCACACGCCGACTGACCAGGTAACGCAGATGCCTGGATTTATTCATATTCCAGACCTCCATCGTTCAGGTAATCGAGTGGATCGACGGCTTGCTGCTGCCGTATTTCATCCGGCGGCACCGCATCCTTGATTCGTTTTTGGTCTTCTTCGTCCCAACCACGCAGGTAATTGTCGCCGACCTTGCCCAGGGCAACATCCCGGGGCAAAATAATGATCGCAGCCTCCTCCACAATGCAGGCTCTTTCACAGAGACCACATCCGGTGCAGGCATCGGTTTGAACCTTGGGCAACAACATGGCGTGCCGTCCGGTGCGTTCATTGCGGCTGTATTCCAGAGTGATGGCTTTGTCGATCAAGGGACAGGCCCGGTAGCAGGCATCACAGCGCAGCCCCCAGGCGGCGATGCAATTGTGGTAGTCCATGACTGCCAGACCCATGCGGGCCCGGTTGATATCAAGGTCCCTACCATCGTCGCTGCTGACCAAAGCAACATCCAAAGCACCGGTGGGACATTCCACGGCACAGGGAATATCCTGGCACAAATAGCAGGGCACCACACGGGGGGTGAATTCCGGAGTTCCCGTGGGAACACCAGAGCCCGGTGTGGCCAAAGAAAGTGTATCGTAAGGACAAGCCTCCACACACAATCCACAGCGAATGCACTTGGCCAGAAAATCATCTGTGGGCACAGCTCCGGGAGGACGCAGAACCAGTGGGGCGTCTTTGGCCTCGCGGACAAAGCCACCCCACAATACGCCTCCGGCCAGGGCGGCAGCGCCGCCTTTAAACAGCGTCGAGAAGAATTCCCGACGGTTGGTGCCCTTGTCGATCGACATGGTGCCCGCTACGCCTTGGTCACTTTTACGGCGCACTTCTTGAAATCCGTCTCCTTGGAGATGGGACAAGTAGCATCGAGGCAGACCTTGTTGATCAGCACCCGTTCGTCGAAGAAGGGCACAAAGACCATCCCCTTGGGCATGGTGTTTCGACCTCTCAACTCCAGGCGTGCCTTGACCTTGCCGCGACGGCTTTCAATCCAGACACTGTCGCTGCCGGCAAGACCCATCTTCCTGGCATCGCCGCCGTTCATGTAACAGACGGCATCTGGCACCGCTCGGTACAGTTCGGGAACACGCATGGTCATGGATCCGGTGTGCCAATGTTCCAGCACTCGGCCGGTCACCAACCACAGAGGGTATTTGTTGTCAGGCATTTCCGGAGGATCCATGTAGGGCCGGAAGAAGATCTTGGCCTTGTTGGCCAGTTGGACTTTATCGCCCTTCACTGGTCCGGCCAGGTTGCCCGCAGGCATGGCCTTCAAGATTGGCCCGTAGAAAGCGAACTTGTTGCCCGGTGATTTTTCACCCACATAGGAATCGTATTCCGAGTTGAAACGCCACTCGGTTTCCTTGCCGTTGATCACCGGCCACTTCAGACCGCGCACCTTGTGGTAGGTGTCGAAGTCGGCCAGGTCATGCATGTGACCAACACCAAACTTGCGATACTCTTCCCACAAGTATTTGTGCACGAAATAGCCGTAACCCTCGAAGCCGGCGACCTTGCGTTTGTCACCTTCAGCCATGGTGTTGAGAGTATCCTTGCCGATGGGATCGGGCCAGGTGTAGCTGCGGGCCTCTTCGTTGTTGAAGAGCACATCGAAGAGGGTATCGTCGTCCTTGTAACCCATGGCGTGGGCATCGGCCATCACCGAAGGCAGGGTCAATTCAGGTGTGATTTTCTGTTCGCCCCAAACCTCTTTCAGGGTGAAACGTTTGGCAAACTCGAAGGCCTGCCAAATATCGGGCATGGATTCACCCACCGGAGTAACAAACTGTTTCCAGTGCTGAGTCCGGCGCTCGGCGTTGCCGTAAGCACCCCACTTCTCGAAGATCATGGCGCTGGGCAAAATGAGATCGGCAACCTTGGCCGAAATGGTCGGATACACATCGGAACAGACAATGAAATTGTCCATCTCACGGGCAGCCTTGATCCAGTGGTTGGCGTTGGCCGTATTCTGCCAAGGGTTGCAAACCTGCACCCAGGCCCACTTGATTTTTCCGTCCTCAATATCCCGCAACAGTTTGGTGTAATGACTGCCCGGCTTGCCGTTCAGGGTTTTGGCAGGCAGCTTCCCATGGCCTTCAGTAATGGCACGATGTTTGGGATTCTTGACCACCAGATCCGCAGGCAAACGGTGAGCAAAAGTTCCCACTTCACGAGCAGTACCACAGGCACTGGGCTGACCAGTCAGGCTGAAGGCTCCGTTACCTGGTTGAGCCTGCTTCCCCAACAGCAAGTGAACGCTGTAAGCCATTTCGTTACACCAGCTACCGCGAGTATGTTGATTCATACCCATGGTCCAGTAACTGACAACCTTGCGGTCCTTCTCAAGATACAAATCGGCCAGCATCTGCAGTTTGGCTTTGAATTCTTCAAGGGGCTCGTCGGGATCACCCTTGGCCAACTCGGCCACGAAATCAAGAGTGTAAGGTTCCAGACCTTTTTTGAAATCTTCAAGGCCGATGATCCAGTGCTTGAAAGCATCGCCGGCACTCTTGTTCTCAAGAGTATCGCCGGCCTTGTACCCCAGATAAGCCAGGGTCTTGCCTTCGGCTTCACTCAAAACCTTGGAAACCTGTTTCTTCATGGTCTCACGTTCCAGAGCCGAATACTTGGGATGATCGGGATTGCCGCGCATGCCATACCCCACATCAACCTTACCCGCAGCAAAGACCGTGTACTTGTCCACAAATTCCTGGTCGATGGCCTCGGGATGGTTGTGCACGATCTCATGGGCGATGTAATTCCAGATGGCCAGATCAGTTTGGGGTTTGAAGATGATGTCAGTATCCGAAAGATTCGAACAACGGTTCTTGTAAACCGACAAGTTGATCAGTTTGACCCTGTCCGGATTGGAAAGCTTGCGATCCGAAATGCGAGACCACAAAATAGGATGCATCTCGGCCATGTTCGCACCCCAGAGCACGGCGGTGTCGGTGTATTCAATGTCGTCGTAATTACCGGAAGGTTCATCGATACCAAAAGTCTGGATGAAGCCCACCACGGCACTGGCCATGCAATGCCGCGCGTTGGGATCAATGTTGTTGCTGCGGAAACCACCCTTGACCAGTTTGACCATGGCGTAGCCTTCCTGGATCGTATACTGACCTGATCCAAAAACACCAATACCCGTGGGGCCAAGTTCTCCGTAGGCTTCCTTGAATTTCTCTGCCATGACATCGAAGGCCTTGTCCCAGGAGACTGGCTGGAACTTACCCTGCTTGTCGAACTCACCCTGGCTGTTGACTCTCAAAAGCGGCTGTGTCAGACGATCTTTTCCATACATGATTTTTGCATTGAAATATCCCTTGATGCAGTTCAGACCACGGTTAACCGGAGCTGCTGGATCTCCCTTGACCGCCACGATCTTGTCGTTGCGAGTGGCCAGCATCAGACCACAACCTGTTCCACAAAAGCGGCAGACACCTTTGTCCCACTTCCAGCCACTCTCCACATCGGCCACCTGGGCCAAAGCGGATTCGGGATTTTTCATCCCAATGGCACCTGCAGCGCTCACCGCAGCCGCCCTTTTGATAAATTCACGACGAGTCAGAGACATTTCAAACCTCTTTCGGTCAGGTATTGCTCGAACCCCGCGCCGAAGAATTGGCTGCACGGGGAATTAGCCAATAACAGGAAGTAACTTACTGGGATTTGTGAATTTGCGTAAAGCTAAATATTTCAAAGAGATAAGGGATCGACGATGTCCACATTTGAAAGACCGTGTCTTTTCTTAATTTGGATCATTTTGTCGACTTTTGCCGACACAGGGGCTGGTTGCTAAAAAAAACACAACCAACCCCGGGGCAGCGGTCCAAATTTTAGTCCAGGACCGCGGTGTTGGGATAGAAGGCACTCCAGGCAAACCAATAGGCATCGAGAACCTGAATTTCGCTGTCATTATCAGCACGCACTGCACGAACTCCACCATCTGCGTCACGAGTGATGATCACCTTGATTCCGCCCAGATCGTGGCTCAATTTTTCTCCGGTTTTCAGGGCATCATCGGTTACAGCCAGAGCATGGGGACCCAGAGTTATGCCGTGCACAATGGCCTTGCCCGGCATACGGTCTTCCAGCCAAAAAGTACGAAAAAGCCCTGTCTTTTCGGGGTCATCAAAGTAACCCTGATAACGGGAGCTCTTGATCTCTTCGGATTTTTTCAAAACCCGTGTCTCGGGATGGTCGGTCTGCCACTGGGCCCAGGTTGTTTGCACAGCAGGCATTTGTTGCAAAGCTGCGCCTTTGTGCTCCCCCTCCAGACAGATTCCAGTGATATGACTCCACAGGGAACCGGTCTCCTTGTCCTGCATCACCAGACTGTTGCGCCACAATTTACCCGAAACAATAAAGGTGAAAGTTTGCTCTTCAATTTTGCGGACGTGAACCACGGCCGTATGGCAAAGAGGTCACCAAGTGGCGGCAATGGGAGTCTCGCCGATATAGTCGTCCACAATTTCGTGATGATCCAATTGCCAGGCTGACCAGCAGACGGCATCATCACCAGTGGCTACGCCGATGATGGGTTCTTCGGGCAGCATCTGGGCTGCGGCTTCTTCACCGGTTACATATTCGGGATTGGTGATGGCCGGGATGGCATCGGGAGGAAGCAGGGTGTACATCTCGTCACCGTCAAATACGCCGTGCACTTCGGGTTCCGGGCGTTCGGCCAGGACTGGCCCGACTATTGAAATTAGAATGACTGTATTTAAGTACAGAATGAAGCGTAAGAATGAAGGGGGACGCATAGAAGTCCTTTCGGGAAAATAATTGCGGGTACCATTTATGATAGGAACATAACCGTTCTTCGCCATTGATCCACGCATATTCATCGGTGGTTTCGAGCTAGTAAATTTGACGTGGTTTTGCTTTCAAGTTAGAATATTATGCACCACGAATTTTGAAAATGCCTGAGCATACAGACAAATTGTTCTGCTGAAACCTGCAACAAACCCAGAAAGTCTGAGAATACCATGACAGCATTGGGCAACGATTCAAAGATATCAAAGATCATAACATTCCTCTGCCTTGCCATGACTATTTCCATTTCTGCCACAATTTCAGGATGTGCCAGCTCCAGTGTTTCAACCTCAACCGATGAAGGCAACAGCACCTCCACCTCCTTTTTTGGAAAAGATGAGGGAATAATGGCAAAAGCTCGCGAACTACGCATGGCCGGAAATTACAATGAGGCCATTCGTTTATTCGAACAACTTGCCAACAAACCTTCGGCAGATTCTGAATTGAAAGCAGAAGCTTTGCTGGAAATCGGCAACACCTATTCCAGTCTAATGAATCAACAGAGGAATTTTTCCAAGGCCGAAGAATATTACCTGCGGGTTGTTGAAAACTATCCTGATACCCAGTGGAAGAAGGAGGCACAAAAGGGCCTTGATTCAATTGAGCCCCATTTGCAAAACAACTGATCTGGTCGTCTAGTTTTGCTGGACGGGATAAAGACCACACCCACCCAGCCTGTTCACAAAGCCTTACTTTGGTGTTTGTTTAATATGACACTCCAGCTATAAGCCCCGCCTTCATGATCTTGTTAAACAGCTACACAGCAACATGTTAACCGATTTCAAAAACCTGGCGCGAATTTTGATATCTCCTGCAATGAGACCTGAATCTGGAACCCATAGCAAAGGAGATCACAATGAACTACCAATACCCAACTTGGACCCCGGGACGTAGCCACTGGCTGGTCTCAATGCTTTTCCTGGCCCTGCTCACTCTGGTGGGTTGTTCCGAAGACGGGCCCTTGTCCATTACCGACCAACAATCTGATATAGTCCTGCCCGACACTCCCGATGATCACTTCCTGGATGACGCATTTGAACGTGCCGAAGACAAAAGCATCGAGATCATCACACAAAATGGTTCGATCCAGCCAACTGAACTGGTCACCGTGGATTTTCTCGACCAATCGTTGACCTTCTACCCCTATGTCGCCACACAGCTGGACGAAGTCGCCGTGGATCCGATAAACCTGGTTTTTGTGGGCGAAGTTGATCCGGTGCAAATCCGCTCAGCACTGCTGGCCCTGGATGGAGACCGAACAGCCTACGGATTCCCTTCTGCCTATCCCTTCGACCAAGTCTGGACCGATGCCCTCGGCGGCTCCGTTGGAACAACCTGGGTTGAGGAAGAAGGCTGGGTCGGCTCGGTGATTCAATTGACCATTGGCAACTATGAAACACTCCGGTTCCATTTGCGCTTGTATCGAACAGGCACTGACGGCTGGACCTTGGGCAGCGCCGAATTCGAAGTCATGATCCCGGGAACCGCCGACCACCAGGTTTTACACTGGGAAATTGCCGAACAAATTGTCATGGCTGATTTGGTTCGCAGTGGTCTGCTGGATGCGGATGTGCCGATGATGTCCACCGGCCTGATCAATCAGCCAGGTGGTTTCGGTGAAATTCCTGTCGAGATCTATAACATGTTGCCCCCCGAACTGACCGAGCTGATCGGTACTCCACCACCAGTTGACAATCCGGTACCCATTCCCACCGATGGCGAAGCAACCATCCTGAATCTCGCACAGTCAGCCCCCTTGGTGAGCGGTGAATTCACCAACTCAATCACCATTGATTACGACCAGTATGTCCCGCGGCCGTTCTGCAGTTCCAGGCCCTATGACTGGCTGTACGTGACCGGTCCTGTGACCTTCGACCTCTGGGTGAGGGTCGACCAAAATGGCAACTACCGTTATCGCAGCAGCTACGGAGGAACGCTGGATGCAGTACCCATCGACATGGAAATTGGAGAGCCCTGTGGCGAAATGTTCCCTGCCCGTGTGGGCGATCGTCAGCATGGTTTCCTCAACCAACATGACGCCTTCCTCTCCTCGCGGATTATGCGTATGACCAGTGAGTCAGATGGTCCCCAGATTCTTTTTGAAGACCTGATGGTGCACGAGAATGGGCCCAAGCGGTATCGTTCTTTCACACGCTGCCTGGATGCTGTTTCACTGAGTGCTTTCTGATTGGAGAATGGGAGCAACGACTAACCCGGGCGAGCCACAACCAGTGCTGGCCCGGGTTTGTTACGCCCTTTCGGTGAAATCCTCAAGAGCTCGGATAATTTTCTCTTGTTCTTCAATGGAAAAATCTCGGCCGTATAGGCGGAGGAAGAGACGGGACCGGAGAGAGAGGTTCTGGGGGTTGGGCTCGTTAGCCAGACCGGCCTCGGCCAAGGCACGAGCCGTATCAAACATTTCGCAGCCCATGCGAAGACGCTGTTCCGGTGTCAGAGCCATAATAAGGTCCTGGTATTTTTGGGCCATTTCAGGTGAAGTGTCTTTTTTCATTCTTCCAATTTTCCGAGCCACTGGTTTCATTTTACCAAACCGAGACCAAAATCACCAAGGCGAAGACCAACGCGTACCCAATCCTGGCCCTAACAAAACTGCGTTCATAAACATACGTTCTGTATCTTTCATCCAGCGACGAAACACTGGGTTAGTCGCAAAGAGAATAACTTGCCCCCGGCCTACTCCTTCGCGGGTGGCATAAGCTGTATGAGCCATCCGGGCCGCTCCTTCAGGCCACAACAATCCACCCAAATGCATCCGCTCCACTTCAGGAAAAAGCGACCCAACGGTGACAGGTGATGAAGCAATGATGGTATCGTCGCCCCCGAACCAAACAGTGATGTCGTCGCCCAAACCAAAGTTGAGCCAGAATTCAGGATCGAGATCGGCACGCAACAAAGCACCCTGGGGCATGAATCGTCTCAAGCGAGCGTCGGCAGCAGCCAGATCGCCCTCTTCAGCCGACAGACGACCTTGGGGCAAAACACTCTTGATCCATTCAGCCATAGGCATCGGTTTGGTTTTCAGTGGAGTGCCCTGATCATGTCCCTTGGCAAATAAGGCGGCGCCCGGTCCCAGGATGGGTGCGATGTCGTAGAGGGAGCCATGACCAACTGGAGCCCCTTCATCCTCATCGGCCTTGGTTGCAGCCACCCTCAGGCCTGTTGCCTGGGTCCGGCCCGCAGCTTCGGCTTCCTCGGCCGACAAACTCCACACCGGGCTGGGGTGCACTGCCAGAGCTTGACTGCGGAAACGGGCATTGGTCAGTTCAGTTTTTTCATCGGCCAGCATTTTGGCGCCTCCGCCGAAACCGATGGCGGTACCACCGGCACGGACCCATTGCCGCAGATTTTCCATACCTCGGGGACCAATGGTCTGGCGATACATTTCCGGACCGCCCATGGCCGAGGGAAAGACCAATACATTGTAGCGCGACAGATCAATGCGCCCCAAACGCCCCACGTCGATGCTGCTGAAACGAAGGTCGAGTTCCTGATCCAGAAGGTGCCAGACGACACCGAATTCCGTGGGTGAGATGGGCATCCCAGCCAGCACTCCCACTCGTGGCTCCACCAGCACATCGAAATGGCTGCCGCCCAGATCGGGGCCCTCGCTGCTGCGCGAAGTATTCACCGGGATCATTGCAAATTCATGGCGCGTGGCGATGGTTTCCAGACGGGCCACAAGATGATGTTCGTTGGCCTCTTTGCGAATGACCATGGAACCGCGGTTGAAACTGTGCCCGTCAACCGTGAAAGGTTTTTGGGCAACCCGCACATTGATACCCGCCTGCAGCAAATCGGCCAAAACCCGGGGAGCGGTGTCCGGGTCGCCATCAAGAATCAAGGAAGAAAATTCGGTGGGCACTTCAGTCGATGGAGCATCCATAGCAGAGCCATCGATTTCTGACCAGGTTCCACCAGGCAGCCGGTCGGCCCAATAGAAGGGTGTTCCCTGTGTCAGTGCCAAGGACCAGGCAGTTGTTTCGTAAAGACGGCTGCCTTTGCCTTTTTCCAAATACTCCCGTTCCTCCTGGAAGAACTTCGTTTCCATGGCCACATGAGGATCAAGCAGCGCATGAGCCAGAAAACCAGAAGGTTGATCCATCTTCACCATGAAAGTTCCCGGGACAAGTTCGAGATCAATTTTTTCACCGGTGCTGACGGAACGCAAGCCCGAGGCCTTGGCGTTTTTGTCAGACAATATCTGCACTTCAATACCCTGGCGAACCAGCAGGCCTGCGAGCTTGCCCGCGCGGTCTGGATGGCGAGGGTCGGCCGGAAAAATCCAAGCCTTGACCGGACCTTTGCGCCCGTTGTCGATGGCCGTTTGGCGGGCGGCAATTTGATCATGCAGAATCTGGGCCGGATCGGCCGACAAACTGGTCAGGTTGGCCACCGATGACGTGACCTGATGTTCCACTGCCTGGGCAAAAGTGCGAACGGTGCCACCACGCTTTTGCACCAGAGTGCCCGAAGTGCGGCTCATCTCATAGAGGATGCCGATGGTTCCATGATAGGAGACCCAGGAAGAACCGTAGCCCGGGAAAAATTCTTCGTTCCATTCGCCACTGAAATAGGGAAAGCCGTGCTTGTCCAGGGCTTGTGCCTGATCGTTGGAAAAAGAAGTCTCCCACTTGGCGGTGTTGGGCGGCAGGTAGGGGTTGAATGGATGCCGCGGTGGCGGAAACAGATAGCTGGCGTTGGCTCCCATCTCGTGGCTGTCCACCATCACCTGCGGTATCCAGCGAGCGATGTGCTCGGAGCGGGCGCTCTCTGGTTGAATCATGGTGAACCAGTCGCGGTTCATGTCGAAAAGGTAGTGGTTGCCACGGCCCCAGGGCCAGACCGCACGGTGGGACAAGTCGTCCTGATCAGGGTTGGCTGTGCGATGAGCAAAAGACTGAATCTGAGCTAGATATCGACCCCGGCCGTCAGGGTTCTCGCAAGGGTCCATGAGCACAACCAGGTTTGCCCGCAGTTCGGTGGCACCCGAGTCCTGACCCGCCACCAACCAATAGGCAAGGGCGGCAGCAGCATCGGTGCTGCTCAATTCGTCGCCATGAATACCATAGGCCATCCAGGCCACCGCTTTGACTCCAGCCAGATCGGCAACCGACGGCACTCCCCCTTGGCGGGGATCGAGCAAGGCTGCGTGTTCTTTTTGGAAATCATCCAGACGGGCAATGGTTTGCTCGTCGGAAATAGCCAGGACAACCAAAGGGCGGCCTTCATGGCTTTTGGCGTATTCGATCAACTGGGCCCGCGGTGAGGCCTCGGCCAGGGCCGAGTAGAAAGCCAGCACTTCTTCCGGGCGCAGTGGGCGATCGCCTGGGACCACACCCGTGACGTCCAGTTGACTGGGAATGCCGGTCTCGAAGGTGGTGCCGGGGAAAAGAACCTGCAGATCGATGAGATCAACACCCTGGTTGAGTTGGCTGGCGCCAGCCGGCAAAGCCAGCAACATCAAAAGGACTCCAAAGAGAACAATTTTGGTATAACTGGAGGGACAGAACAGGCCCATGAGACACTCCTGGAAAGGGAAAAACCATACGGCAGGAAAGTTGCGTTGTTTCGCAGACAGACTACCACTGTTTTCGCTAAGTGTCTACTTTTCTGGATTGTCTTGTGTGGATTGTCTTTCCAAGGAGCTTGAGCAGGTAGTCATGGAACAATGACCTTATTCGATATCAGACCATCATTTCTGAAATCATTTTTCTATGGAAGCCTTATTTTTCCCAGCCGTGCATAGTCAAATCTCCATCGCCCTGCCCCAATTGTATTTACAGATACGGGAATCTAGTCATGATCTCATGCTCCATCTATTCTTCAATACCATCTTCTCCAGCCTCAAATCTCGTCAGTCCCTGGTTTTGGAGAACATTGCGCTCCGCCATCAACTGGTAGTGCTGCTCGATACATGATCCAATATCCGAAACCACCATCACAAACCTGGCGAATATTCATCAAGAACCACATGACTGAAATAGTGGTGATCGATTACTATCACGAGTCGAGAACTCATCTGCGTTTGGAAAAGGACTGTCCGGTTTTATGAAGCTATGGAGTTTTGGGTATGGACAAATAACTTTTCCAGTGGTGTCCCACTCCATGTGGAAGCAGCCTTTCGTGAATATCTGAAGTGTGGTATTCTCGGCCATAGTTTTGCCAAGGCCTGTTGCACTGGCTGTGGACACAATTTTTTCAAAAGGGGGAAACTGAACATGAAAAGATTCGTTTTAACCGTCACCACAATAGTGGTTCTTTCGTTGCTTGCTCCCATCCAGGGCCTTGCTCAATTCGGCAATAATCTACTGGGCTGTTATACGGATGAGGACATGGGCGCCGTGACCATGGACGTCACTCCATTTGTTTCCATGCCGGTGTATATTGTTCTCTCAAATCCCTACAATTACAATACGGACACTGAAGTTTCACTTGTTGGTGGTGTTGAATTCCGGTTCATCACCAGCGGTGTGGAGCACATGCTCCTGGAGACCGTCTGGAATACGCCCTCTTTTATTGACGTTGGCAGTGATGAGAATGGTCATTGTGTGGGTTTTGGCATCCCCATCCCAGTGGGTGATGGTGGCTATCTTACCATGTGTGTGAAGACGGTTGTCTTGTACGCCGAAGGTGTCGTTAATGTGCACTTTGCTCCTTCTATTCCTTCCAGCATCCCGAATCTCATGGCTTACGTCGATTCCAGCATCGAGCCAATTACACTTATCCCTCTTTACCCTGCTTCCGGAGATTTCGCCGATCCTGTGTTTACTTTTTCCGGCATGACAGTGGCCACCGACAAGGCATCTTTTGACGAAATCAAAGCCATGTATCGCTAAAGTTTTTCCCTCCCCCTCGTTTCTGAACGGGGGGGATGTTTTTACCAGAATTTTCCTCCAGGTACTACGCACCTGCCGCCAACTTAAAAGCTCCGGCACAATAAACAACATACATTTGATCAGCCAATCTTCTGATTTCCCAGTCTGGTTTGGTGGTGATGACACCATCATCGCTTCGTCACCAGTAACTATTGGGGCGCTTTTTCCTGAAGTGGAGCGAATGCATCTGGGTGGATTGTTGTGGCCTGAAAGTGCCGCGCGCATGGCACACGCTGGTCCTCCCCCTGGTAATTGTTGAGTTGTGCCGTGGAGAATGTTGCTGGCCAAATATTCTCCACGGCGCAACGATCACCGCACTAGGGCGATTTTGGCTGACTGAACTCCCTCCGGTCCACCCAGGCGGATGAAGTAAACCCCAGAAGCCACCGAGGCCCCTGCCTGATCACATCCACCCCAGTTGACGGCATGGAGCCCTGCTTCCCACCAGCCTTCACCCAGCAATACAACTTGGCGACCGCTCAGGTCGTACACTGCCAATTCCACCGATTGAGGCTCGTCAAGGGTGAAGGATATGGTTGTTTGTGGGTTGAAGGGGTTTGGTTTGGCCCCGTGCAGATGCATGGGATTGGGGAGCGTTGCAACACCTGCTACAGCTTGCTCGGGGTATGACAAATCGACCCCCTCTGAATCCTTAATATATATGTCATCAAGAATCAATGGACCTGATACACCATC
>JAUUYW010000339.1 GCA_030590265.1 Candidatus Krumholzibacteriia bacterium | reverse complement strand
TGCCTTCGATGGAGTAGATCTCCACACGCACGGGACCGGCCAGGCCCAGTTCCAGCTTGATTTGGGTGGAAGGATTGAAAGGATTCGGATAGATGGAGGCGATGACATTGCTCGCCAGCGGCAAGCCGTCTTCCACACTCGAGGTCAGGGGTTCACCCGCAAAAATAAAACCGGCCCAGTCGGGATGATCAATAAAGGGATTGCGATTGCCCTGGTATTGGTTCACCACGTCGTTGCGATGCAGTTCCAGGTCGTCAACAGGGTCATCCAGATGCCATTGCAAAAGCACCTCCAGCAAACCCATGTAGGCGACCGATTCGTTGTCCCCGGTTTGACTGGCCAGGATCAGGTAAGGATCGTCGGTGAGGATGAGATCGGGCTCGCTGCCGCCGGCTTCGTAACGCACATCCATGTAGAACATGGCCCGGGCCACATCACCCTTGCGGCCTTCCCAGGTTTCCCAGATTCCGATGGGAGTGGAGTCTTTGAAACGGTTGGCACCGCTCTGGCCATTGTAATTGTCGGCAGTGCGGATGGTGCAGCCGGAGATGCAGTCATCAAAGATACGACTGCCCCGGTCACTGTTGTAACCGATGTCGCAAAGGAAAAGATGATGGCAGTCGGAGTAGGGCTTGTTGGACCAACCGTCATCCGGGAACCCGTAGCTTTTGGGCCAGGTGTGTTCGCGGTTGTAGTTGTTGTTGCCGCCATTTTCCTTGTTGAAAGTGCGGTTCTGGTAAATGTCCAAAATACGACTCGAGTTGAAGGGATCCTCATCGGCCAGTTCCAAAACATCCCAGGTGTCGGTGGAACTGTCGGTGTAGGGAATTTTGACATGGCCGTCGATGATATCATGCAGGGTGGAGCGCAGGGTTTCCGGAGTGGAGATATCAGCAGAATCGTAATATCCATTGGGTGGATCGGCAAATGCAGGCAGGGCTTGCACCAATCCCAGGAAAAGAACAGTCAGCCACAGCGCGATGATTTTGCGAGACCTATTTTGATGGGAAATCAAGGGCAACTCCCAGGGACGGATTAATGAACGATATTGGGAAAATTTGAACTATGATTATAACACAATGAGTGGGAAAAAGAAATCCCGCCCCTTGATTGAATGGAAAAATAAGTTGAAAGTAGGATGTCGATCTTTACCAGGCTCGACCCACCGTAATATAACCAACTGTCTCCTCAGGACCCCGAGCCAGGTCCAACCCCATCATAAGACCCAATTTGCGAGCGATGAGATACCGGAAACCAAGCCCATAGTTGTAGGCATCTTCCGCATCCTTCAAACGGTCAAAATTGATGGCAGCGCGGCCGAGGCCGGCAAACCCCAACAGGCTCCACCGTTGGCTGATTTTCCAGCGGGGCTCAATTTCAGTGGTGACAACATTGTACCCTAGATATCTGAACACGGGGATACCCCGCAATCTGACCCATGGCAAGGCATAGAACGGGGCTTCATGTCCGGTTTGGTGGTACTCCGCCCTCAGTCCTAAAATTAATCGACTGCCGATATCCCAGTATTGGTTCACAACAAAATCGACCCGCCCATAGGTGAAATCACCTCCCATTGCCGGGGTGTTGTAGGTGAGTCCCAAAATGGCCGTGGTTCCCGAATTGGGGGTGAAGATATTATCGCGCGAATCGTAAGACCCGGTGAGGGTCAAACCCGCATTGGAGGTTCGGCCTTCGTCCTCAATTTCCTCGTCGGAATCGAAAGTGCCTGTCGTTATGGTATACATATATTGCGCGCCAACGAAGAAGTTGGATGAGCCCAGCTTGGTTTCTAGCTTTTGGACAATTCCTCCTCCCTCCAGATGAAATGAAATTGGTTTGCTGCTAGTCTGAGAATCATCACCAATCCCATAAAAATCAAGATTCACTGAAGAATATGCGCCAGCACCCAGATAACGGACTTTCCCATTGCGCCAAACGCCAAGATGGCCCACGGCCACCGCCCAGGTCTTGTTTTCTGCATAGCCACCACCACCAAAGGAGATACTTGGTGGTGGGGCAATATGACTGGCTTGGGTCGAAGAATCAGGGGCTGATTTCGGGTGGAAATAGGCCAAGGCACCGACGGCGCCAAATCCCACGGCTGGCTCATTAAAGGGAATAACTATGGGTAATAATCCTTCTTGAGTCTCTCGATCACCAAGGATATCAAATTTGCCATCCTCTGGATCCTTGAAATTATTCCAAAATGATGAATCCTCAGCTTGGGCCGGGACCGCGCCAGGTATCAGAGTGCAGGCCATGCTCAGGGCGAGGCAAATCAACGTGAGGAAATGGATTCCAAAATTCATGGTGAAAATAAACCACAGCGGGCCTCAGGTTGGCAATGATTTTTCAACAGGCTGCGTGTATCATCCAGCCAGACCACCAATTCAATCCAGCCGAACTCCCTCGGATGAAAGGCAAATTGATGCTCGAAAAATTATTCAAACTTGAGGCCAACAGAACATCGGCATCCCGAGAGATCGCCGCCGGAGTAACAACCTTTCTCACAATGGGTTACATAATTTTTGTCAATCCCAACATCCTGAGCGCCACCGGTATGGACAAAGGGGCCCTCATCACAGCCACCATCCTTGCGGCATCCTTCGGGACCCTGCTGGCTGGTGTATGGGCCAATGTGCCCTTTGCCATGGCACCGGGAATGGGGCTTAACGCCTTTTTTGCCTTCAGTCTGGTGATCGGCAAAGGTGTCACCTGGCAGACGGCTCTGGGTGTAGTCTTCATTTCGGGTGTGCTCTTTCTGGTGCTGACACTCCTGGGTATTCGCAAACATGTCATCACCGCCATCCCTTTGGAGTTGCGGCTGGCCATCGCCGCGGGAATTGGATTGTTCATCACATTCATAGGTCTTCAGGGCCTGGGACTCATCGTGGACAACCCCGCCACCCTGGTAGCTTTGGGTCCGCTGACCACACCAGTAGTTTTGGGCTTGATAGGCTTGTTGATCATCACCATTCTGGAGATCCGCAAAGTGCGGGGCTCCATCCTCATCGGCATTGTGGCCACCACCGTTTTGGGACTCATTTTCAAGGAAGTGTCCTTGCCCGAGGCCCTGGTCAGCGCGCCGCCGAGCATCGGTCCAATTTTCATGAAGATGGACATCATGGGTGCCCTGAAATGGGGCATGTGGGGAGCAGTTTTCTCGTTCATGTTCGTGGACCTGTTTGATTCGGTGGGCACCATCGTGGCTTGCTCCTACGAAGCGGGATTTGTGGCAGAGGACGGCGAAATCGAACGTCTGGACCGGGTGCTTGAAGCCGACGCCGTGGCCACCATCGCCGGGGCTCTCATGGGCACCAGCACTACAACCACCTACATTGAATCGGGAGCGGGGATTGCTGCCGGGGCCCGCACGGGACTGGCCAACGTGGCCACTGGAGCCATGTTTTTGCTGGCCTTGTTCATTACACCCATCATCGGCATCGTCCCTGCTTTTGCCACCGCCCCTGCCTTGATTATCGTGGGGGTGTACATGTTCAAGAACGTCAAGGAAATCGATTTTGGTTCCTTTGAAAGTGGGGTGCCCGCATTCTTGACCATCATCCTGATGCCCCTGACCTATAGCATCAGCATGGGTTTGGCATTTGGCTTCATCGCCTACATCGTAGCCACTGTGGCAGCAGGGAAAATCGGGAAAATTCACCCCCTCATGTGGGGTATCGGCGTGTTCTCGGTGCTGGATGTGGTGCTTACTGCAATCTAAGCTGAAATTTCCGGATAGGGTCAACGGGTCGGTCTTCGTGCCGACCCGTTTCTTTGGATTAGTTCCCTGTACATGGTTTGAAATTCCACGATGGAAGGGTCCAGTTCAGGAATCTTCATGATGGCTGCCCAGGTCAGAGAGAGGCTCTGCATACATGTCCGTTGTTCCGGATTCACTTGCAAACTCCGATTGAAATACTCAATGGACTGTTTGTAGTTACTGAGGCTTTGCAGGGCCAAAGTCCGGGCCGATTGAGAATCTCCGCCAGCCAGACTCTGCCTAACCCGAAACATTGATATGTCTCCCAACCACAATTGACAGGTGCCCAGATTGGCCCAAACCCGGAACGAGCGGGGGAATATCCCCACTGTCTTTTGCATGAATTTCT
>JAUUYW010000383.1 GCA_030590265.1 Candidatus Krumholzibacteriia bacterium | reverse complement strand
TGAATGGGCGCGCGATTTTTTTGCTGAAGGCTGGGAAATCGACGAGGAAACCGGAGCCATCGATTTCTGGGCCAAGTGCGAATCCAGATCCGTTGTTGCCGGAGAACTGCTTGTAACTTTGCATCACCCCATTGAGGGCGTTCCCGGTTTGAATGTATTCGGCAATGAAATTCCTGTCACGAAACCCACCAAGGTAAAACTGCGTTCAGGAAAAAACACAACCATGGATGAAGAGGAAGGGCTGATCACCTTTACAGCCGCATGCGATGGCCGGGTGCGTTTTTCCGATGGCACCGTTTCGGTGGATGACGTCTACAACATCAAAGGCAATGTCGGCCTTGAGACCGGAAACATCATTCACACCGGGGCGGTCATGATCCAGGGTGACGTGGGAGCCGGAGCCACCCTTGAGGTGGAAGGCGACATCATCGTCAAGGGCATGCTGGAGCCGTGCAACATCAAGTGCGGTGGCAGCCTGACGGTAGCCGGTGGCATTGTCGGAGAAGAAGGACACAGCATCGAATTGGGTGGAGACCTGGTGGCGCGTTACATCAGCGAAGCTTTTATCGAAGTAACAGGAGATATCCTGGTGGGAAATGAGGTATCACACAGCCAAATTTTGTGTCGGGGAAGGGTAAAAGTTCCCAAAGGCCGCATTGCCGGAGGTAAAACCCTGGCCCTGAAGGGAATCCGGGTCAGTGAAGCTGGAGCTAGCGGATCATCGGATACCTACCTGGTGGCCGGTATCGATTATACTCTCCGAGACAAGGTTCATTGGCACAATGATAAAGTCATCTCACTGGAAGAGGCCCTGGATAAGATTCGAGAAGCCCTGGAACTAGGGCAACGCAAACGAAAGCCCACTGATAAAGAACTCAAATCTTTCGAATTCTTTAAACGGAAAATTGCCACCATTGCCCAGGCCATTGCAGATGAGATGATGCTGATTCAAAAACTGAAAGTCACCGCCGCGGAGTCGGCTGTGGAAGAGATCCTCATCACCAAAGAACTTTGGTCCGGGACAATCATCCAGCTTGGCAAGGATAAAACAACGGTCCGCAATTCGGTCCTCAAACCCCGTATTGCCCAAAGACGGAAACGCAAGGTTGTCATTGGCCCCCTCGGTGATGGGAACATGCCAGACGATTGATGCGCTTTCCGGCAGATGACCCAATTGCCCATTTCCTCCTTTAATCAACCAATGCGCTTCTCTGGTTGCACATCGACCAAATCTCCTCCATTTTTGGGATAACTTTTCCCACTCACGGAGGACTCATGAACAGCGCACACATCTCCCGGATTTCCGAAGAATTAAAGATTGATGTCCGCCAGATCGCGGCCACGGCCAATCTGTTGTCCGAAGGGGCCACCGTGCCCTTCATCAGTCGCTACCGGAAAGAAGCCACCGGCAGTTTGGACGAGGTCGCCGTTACCGATATCCGGGACCGCCTCGAACAGCTTGAGGTGCTTGATAAACGTCGGGAGGCCATCCTCAAAAGTCTGCTGGAGCGGGAGCTGCTGGCCCCCGAACTGAAGGCCAAAATCAACGGTGCGGAAAACATAACCGCCCTTGAAGATTTGTACCTCCCCTACCGGCCCAAAAGACGAACCAAAGCCACCATCGCCCGCGAAGCCGGCCTCGAGCCACTGGCCAAGTGGATGCTGGAGGCTGCCGACATGCCCGCGAGGGAAGCTGTGGATGATGATCCTGCCGAGCGCGCCCAGGCTTTTGTGAATGAAGAAAAAGAAATCGCCACAGCTGATGAGGCCCTGACCGGGGCCCGGCACATTCTGGCTGAAATCATCAACGAAAATCCCAAAGCTCGCAGCGCCGTGCGAGACCTTTTCCTCACCGCCGGCATGATCCGCACCAAGGTGGTCACCGGCAAAGAAGATGAAGGCGCCAAATTCCGCGATTATTTCCAGTGGGAAGAGCCGGTGGCCAGAGTGGCCGGCCATCGGGTGCTGGCCATGCGTCGCGGCGAGAAGGAAAAAATTCTCAGCATGCGGGTCAGTCCGCCGGAAGAGGCGGCGGTGCACCTGCTGGAAGGCATGTTCGCCCACAACCGCACCCGCTGCGCCGAACAAATGCGCCTTGCGGTGGCCGACAGCTTCCGCCGGTTGCTGGGCATGGCTTTGGAAACGGAGATCAGGCTGGAGATGAAAAAAACTGCCGATGCCGAAGCCATTGGTGTTTTTTCCGCCAACCTGCGCGAGTTGCTTTTGGCCCCACCCTTGAGCCGTCGGCGCACCCTGGCGCTGGATCCGGGCTTCCGGTCCGGCTGCAAGCTGGTGGTGCTGAACGAGCAGGGCGACCTGTTGCACAACGATACCATCTACCCCCACACCGGTGGTCGCGGAGCCGAAGAAGCCGGCTATAAAGTGGAACACCTGCTGAAAAAATTCCGCGTTGAAGCTGTGGCCATCGGCAACGGAACCGCCGGCCGGGAGACCGAAACTTTTGTGCGGGCTTTGCCCCTGGCCAAGGATTTGATCGTCGTGATGGTGAACGAATCAGGAGCCAGCATTTATTCAGCCAGCGAAGTGGCCAGGAATGAATTTCCCGACTACGACCTGACCGTGCGCGGTGCCGTGAGCATTGGCCGGCGTTTGATGGATCCGTTGGCGGAGCTGGTCAAAATCGACGCCAAGAGCATCGGCGTGGGTCAGTATCAGCATGATGTGGATCAGCGCGCCCTGAAGCGGGGGCTGGACGATACGGTGATGAGTTGCGTGAACGCCGTGGGCGTGGATCTCAACACCGCCAGCAAAGAGTTGCTGACCTACGTATCGGGTCTTGGTCCGCAGCTGGCCGGCAACATTGTGGATTATCGCAAGGAAAACGGTGCCTTTGCAAGTCGGACTCAGTTGAAGAAAGTTCCGCGTTTGGGACCCAAGGCTTATGAGCAGGCTGCAGGGTTCCTTCGTGTCAGTGGTGGGAAAAATCCACTCGACGCCAGTGCGGTTCACCCGGAAAGTTACGGTCTGGTGAAAGCCATGGCTGCGGATGCCGGTTGTGCTGTGGCGGAATTGGTTGGCAACGAAACTGCCGCTTCAGGCATTCGTTTGCAGAACTATGTGACCGATGAAGTTGGCTTGCCCACCTTGCAGGATATTGTGGAGGAATTGGTCAAGCCCGGGCGCGACCCGCGTCAGCAGTTTGAGGTTTTCAGTTTTGCCGATGGTGTGGAAAAGATGGAAGATTTGGCCGAGGGTATGCACTTGCCGGGGATTATCACCAACGTGACCAACTTTGGCGCGTTTATCGATATTGGTGTTCATCAGGACGGGCTGGCGCACATCAGCCAGTTGGCCGATCGATTTGTGAGGGATCCCAATGAGGTGGTCAAAGTTGGGCAGAAGGTCATGGCCCGGGTGATGGAAATTGATATGAAGAGGAAGCGGATTTCGCTTTCGCTCAAGAGTGACTGATTGGTTTTCAGGAGTTCAGATGTTGATCCGAGCTGAAAAAAGCAGTGACCGCAGTGGTATTTTTTCCCTCAATGCGGCGACCTTCGTAAGTTGGAATTCGGAGCCAACACCCCGCAATACCGGTGTTTGTGAACCCGAGGCGGGGTAATCAGC
>JAUUYW010000409.1 GCA_030590265.1 Candidatus Krumholzibacteriia bacterium | reverse complement strand
GACGAGGTTCAACCGGGACAGCTCATCTTCACCATTTACAGTCCGGAACTTGATGCCAAGCTGGTGCAGGCCAGGGCAGGACGCGACGCTGCCGGAGCCATGGCCCAGCAAGCGGAAAATGGTGCCCGCAGCCAGGAAATCCAGGCGGCCAAGGACCAATGGATGAAGGCAAGGGCCGCTGCTGAATTGATGGAAAAAACCTACCGGCGGGTGAACAACCTTTTTGAACAAGGTGTTGTCTCGGAGCAAAAACGGGACGAAGTCTACACACAATGGCAAGCTGCCCTGTTCACCGAAAACGCCGCCAAGCAATTGCACCTGATGGCCCAGGAAGGGGCCCGTGATGAGATCAAGCAGGCCGCGGCCGACCAGGTGCGCATGGCCGAGGGCATGGTTGCCGAGGTGGAGGCGTATGAAGCTGATACGCGCATCGAGAGCCGATTCCAGGGTGAAGTGGCTCAGGTCCTGTTGCGGGAGGGCGAGTTGGCTCCCCAGGGTTTCCCCGTGGTCATGGTGGTGGACATCAACGACGCCTGGGCCGTGTTGCACATTCGGGAAGATCGTCTGCAGGATTTTGCCAAAGGCACCCGATTTCAGGCCAACATTCCCGGACTGGACGATAAACTGCATGAATTTGTGGTGGATCATGTGGCGGTGATGGGTGATTTTGCCACCTGGAGGGCCACCGACACGGGCAAGGGTTTTGACATGCGCACATTCGAAATCGAAGCTCGCCCCACCAGTGAAATCAATGGCCTGCGCGCCGGCATGAGTGTTTTGGTGGAAGACTGAAATGAATCCCACGGTGCTTCAAAAGCTTCGTCGAGAAATCGGCATCCTGCAAAAAGAGCCCTGGCTGATGGCTCTTGCGGTTTGGTTGCCTCCACTTTTGTTCGCCCTTTTTTGGTGGATTTTTTCTGCTGGTTCATCCTTCGATTTGCCCATCGCGGTGGTGGATCTGGACAGATCAAACTTGAGCAGGGCTTTGGTTCGTCAGTGCGATGCCAGCAGTATGATGGCGGTGGACCAACAGTTTGCTTCGGTGGTTGAAGGACGCCGGGCTTTGACGGGTGGAGATGTCTATGCCCTGATGGTCATTCCAAAAAATTTGGCATCAGACACCATCAAGGGGCTGTCGCCCCAACCCACAGTTTTCTATAACGGGCAATTTATTTTGATAGGCAAGCAGATCAATGGCGCCATGCAGCAGGCGGTGGGTTTGTTGTCGGCCCAGGTGGGTGGTTTGCAGGCCATGGCTGCCGGCACCGCGGCGCCGGCGGTGGTGGGCCAGGTGGCTCCCGTCCGGGGCCAGATCACGGCCCTGTTCAACAAGCACACCAATTACGCCGAGTTTCTTGTATCAGGCGGTATCCCGGCTATTTGGCAGATCTTGATCATTGCGGTGACGGTGCTTTCGTTGGCGTCTGAAAAACGACACGGAGGGTTGCGGCAATGGGCTGGCAAAAATCCAGTGCAAGCCTTGATGACCAAACTGGCTCCCTACACCATCATTTTCTGGCTGCAGGGTATTTTATTTTTGGTAGGCATGTACGGCTGGCTGGGCTGGCCCATGAACGGCAGCTGGCTGGTTATGTTTTTTGTTCAACTCCTGACAGTGTTGGCATGCCAGGCCATGGGCAGTCTATTCTTTCTGTTGGGTATGGACGAAGCCCGCGGACTGAGTTTGGCGGCTGCTTATGCCGCGCCGGGTTTTGCCTTCATGGGTGTGACTTTTCCCGCCACTGATATGGGCTTGCCCGCTTTGGTGTGGCGACCCCTGATGCCGGTAACCCACTACATTGAAATCCAAATCCACCAGGCCAACTATGGTGGCAATATTCTGGATTTGTGGCCGTCTATTGCTTCCCTCTTGTTGTTTGTTCTGCCAATGCTTCTGGCCTTGTTTCAACTGCGCAGATTCTCGTCCAAAAGCGGGGAGGTGGCGGTGACATGAGCTGGTGGCAAGTCTTCAAAGCCGAATTTCAGGCGGTCTTTGCCAATCATGCCATCGTGCTGACGGTTCTCGGTGGGGTGTTCTTCTATTCGTTCCTGTATCCCTTGCCATACCTGAAACAACTTCCGAGGGACCAAGCCATCCTGGTGGTCAATCACGATGGCAGTGCTTTGAGTCGCCAACTCGAACGCATGGTCGACGCCACTCCGCAAGTGAAGATCACCGGCCATGCCGCCACTGAAGATGAAGCTCGCCGTAGGTTCTTGCAGGATGGAGGTGTGGCTGGATTGTTGGTCATCCCTGAAGGTTTTCATCGGGACATCATGCTCGGCCGCAGCCCGGTGCTGGCCTACGCCGGCGATGCTTCCTTCTTTCTTGTGTACGGCACGGTGATTGAAGGATTGGCCACCGCCGCGGGGACCCTGGGTGCAGAAATCAAAGTGGCCAGACTATTGGCCCACGGGCAGGCCTTTCCCCTGGCTGCCAAACAACACACGGCCCTGAGTGTGAACATGCGCCCGGTGTTCAACACCACCATGGGGTATGTTCATTATGTCATACCGGCGGTTTTTATCCTCATCTTGCATCAGACGATGCTGATCGGGATGGGATTGTTGGGGGGGCAACAAACAGAGTTGGACCGGTCAGGAAAGCGGGGATATTGGCAGCTGGTTCCCAGTGGTGTGCTGCTATCCGCACGGCTGGCTGTTTTCCTGCTGATCTATCTGGTGCTGACCATGTATTATTTTGGGATATCTTTCCAGCACTACGGAATCAGCCGGTTGGCTTCGGCCATGGAATTGCTGGCCGTTGTTGTGCCATTTCTGCTGGCGGTTGGCTGTCTTGGTGTTGTCATCGGGCAGCTCATTCCGAGGAGAGAGCTGGCCACTTTGCTGGTGCTGCTTTCCAGCTTGCCCCTGGTTTTTTCGGCGGGATTTGTTTGGCCTGTGGCGGCGTTGCCTCAGCCGGTTTATCTGGCGGCTCAATTGGTGCCAAGCACTCCTGGTATCATGGCTTGTTTGCGTTTGAATCAGATGGGTGCGGATTTTGTTCAGATTAGAGGGCTTTGGATTCAACTGTGGCTTCAAGCATGTGTCTATGGTGGGTTGGCCTGGTGGTTGTTGCGGCGGAGAATGACGCTATATTCCAACTGATTTTTTTTAACTCAATACATTCAAGTAGAAGCGGCACATCAATTTGAAACAGATCAGATCCTGACTGCTTCAACACCGTGGTGAGAACATTCCCTTCTGACATGGCAATTCCCCTTAAGCAATAGGGGTATTCTTTAGCAAAAAATAAAAAACTAACCTCAAGTCCAAGTAAATTGCTGACGAAATCAAAATGAGGCAAATGAACCTTAAGAGGAGAGT
>JAUUYW010000059.1 GCA_030590265.1 Candidatus Krumholzibacteriia bacterium | reverse complement strand
GAAGCAGCAGGAATTGCACTGCGTCGGTGCGCACGACCGCTCGCAAACCGCCGAGATAAGTGTAGATCGCCGAGAATGTTCCCAACCCGGCCATCAGCAACATCACCCTTGTGGCGGGATCAGGATGAAGGAAGGCAATCTGTTCCGCGAACAGGGCATTCACGGCATAGGCACCCCAAAACAGAGTCGTTCCCAAATACAAAAACCCATAGAGCACCATGGTCAGAACAGAATAGGAAGTGCCCACCGCCGGGCCGAACCGGTCTTCAAAGAACTGGCTGATGGTCATCACTTTCAGCCGCAGATACAAAGGAACAAAAACAAAAGTAGCCAGCAAAATGCCGAATATGGCGTTGATTTCCAGATTGGCCTGGGCCAAACCGTAGAGGTAGGCCGAACCGGCCATGCCCAGGAAATGGCCGGCATGGATATTCGTTGCAACCGTAGAAAAAGCTATGGAAGGCCAGGTCAAGCTGCGGGAGCTGATAAAGTACTCCTCGGCGCTGGTATCTGGTCCGCCACGGCTGAAAACTCCCACCAGCATGACTATTACGAAATAGGCCAGAATAATGAGGGCATCGATCATGGGATCTCCAATGCATGGGTTTTGCTGGCATCATACAACGACTGCTGTATCTTCTCTACATTGCAAACCAAATCTGACGATGATTTGTCATCATCCTCAACATCGGGAGTCTGGATATGAATCGACCCTGGGCCAACCATGCCCTTGCCCAAGAATTGGACACGGCCCTGGCGGCTGTTCGCGAAGCTGGATTGCTGTGCCGTTCGGTGCAGGGTTTGATTGACCCCGGCACGCTGGAAAAAGAAGATAAAAGCCCCGTGACTGTGGCCGATTTTGGCAGTCAGGCTTTGATTTGTCGGGCCTTGGGTGAAGCCTTTCCCGAAGACCCGGTTATCGGTGAAGAAGACTCTGCCGATTTGCGCCAGGCCGGCCATGAATCCACCCTCGAACAAGTAGTTGGCCATGTACGGGTTCAACGCCCCGAAGCCGACACCGATGAGGTTTGCCGATGGATCGATCGTGGTGGTGCCAAAGATTACTCACCCCGTTTTTGGACCCTGGATCCCATCGATGGCACCAAGGGATTTCTGCGCAAAATGCAGTATGCCATCAGCCTGGCTTTGATTGTTGAAGGGCAAATTGAAGTGGCGGCTTTGGGGTGTCCCAACCTGGGAACCGAGTTGATGGGTGACCGTGGTGCAGGGACGGTTTTGTTGGCCATTCGCGGTGCTGGTGTGTGGCAGGTGCCCCTGACCGAAAAAGGAGATCCTGCTGCAGTGAAAGCCAGTGGGCAAGGCGATGCCACCCAAATCCGCTTCTGTGAATCGGTGGAATCGGCCCATTCTTCGCATAGTGACTCCGCTCGGATCGCCGACAAATTAGCCATCGTGGCCGAACCCGCCCGTCTGGACAGCCAAACCAAATACGCAGTGGTGGCCCGGGGCGAAGCCGAAGCCTATTTGCGGTTGCCTCGCGACAACAAATACAAAGAAAAGATCTGGGATCATGCCGGTGGAGTGCTGGTGGTTCTGGAGGCTGGCGGCCGGGTAACCGACATCAACGGTAAGGATCTGGATTTCACTCAGGGTTACACTTTAAAGAACAATTTGGGTGTCATCGTTAGCAATGGGTTGGTGCATGATGACCTGCTCAAAACCATCAAGAATTTGGGTGTTGGACAGTTTTAATGACAGATCATTAAAAAACACTTCCCACTGGCGGGAACTTGGGCCTGCCAGCGGGAAATGTTCTTGATCGATGGCAAATTTACTTATTCCCCATCCGCCCAATCATGCCCCTCAACTTCGTATTAAATTCCTCCGGCTGTTCCATAAACAGGAAGTGTCCCACACCCTCCATCAAAACGGCTGTATATCCGGGCCCATAAACTTTCCAGGCCTGGAAATCCACTGGCGTCTGGTTGGCATTCAGGCACCAGATGGGGACCTCAAGTTGAGTCAGGGTTGGCTTGATGTCATGCTGCAGCATGTTCCTCATGGCCGACAAGGCCACCTCCGGAGGTGCCGCAGCCATATCTTCGGAAACCTGACGGACCAACGCCGTATCAGCCCCTGCCGGGAACATTGTTCTCACGAATTTGGCTGTTGCGCCGGAAAAATCGTCTACCAGGGGCTTCATGAAACCGTCCACTTGGGCATCAGGTAGATTCCAACCCAGATCCTGCAAGGTATCGATTCCAATGACACCGATGACTCGCTCAGGCAACATCCGTGCGGCCTCAACAACCACTGGGCCTCCCATGCTGTGTCCGATCAGGTAGACTTGGTGCAGGTCAAGGGCCGCCGCCACCGCAGCCACATCCGCTCCAAAGGCAGTCACCGTGTAATCTGTGCGGCCCATTCCTGATTTGCCGTGACCGGCCAAATCCAGGGTCACCACCGTAAAGCTATCCGACAGTGCGGTGGCCTGATCTCGCCAATAGGTTTGGTCGCAACACCAACCATGCACAAGAACCAGACTCACGTCGCCCTCGCCGATTTTTTCAAAAACAATGGGCACACCGTCCAAAGAGGATACGGAATCTTGTCCTCCGCAACATCCTGCCAGCACAACCGCCAGCAGCGGGATCAGGAAAAAACGTTTCAAGGCAAACTCCTTCTCGACAGTGAAAAACGAGGAAATGATTGTGTGATCATTCCCTCGTTGGCTCATTTGGACAAGAGATTTCTTCAATGATTTCTTCAATGATTTATTAACACCTGCTAGGGGCAGGATGCTCCCACCCCCAAGGCCATGCGCCCCACATCGGCAATATTCATTTGGCCGTCACGAAAAAAATCGGCAGAAAAATTATAGGTCCCGAAGAAAATTTCTGAAAACATTCCGATATCCGACAGATTAACCACACCGTCACCGTTCATGTCGGCGCTGTTGAACAGCAAGGGTAAAGGGATTTCCCCCACCAAAATCCCGGGAACAAAGGCAAAGCAAAACTCCAGGGAAGAGCCGCCAGCCATCAGGGGCTCCAACCAATAAGTGGACCCGTTTTCATCGGTATTTTCATCGGGAATGGTGCCGGCAATGCAAGGGATCAGGCCACCATCCAGGGATTCCAGCCACAGATCCTCGGCGGGGTAATAGGGGATTGGATCCCCGAAGCAATCAAAAAGAGTCATGGAAATAGTGGCATCCACATAAGTGCCGTCGGGCAACTGTGCCTCTGCAAAAGTAGATCCGTTTCCATTGGGAAGATTGAACAAGGTGAGGGTTTCATCCCCGGAATAGGCGAGCTCAATGATGATGTCACCATCCCAACAAGGGGGTTCAATGGTCTGGGCTAGAGCCGGCGAAAGGCAAGTCAAGACCAGGACGAGCAGCAGAGCGAAATTTTTCATGATGGGTCCCCTAGGTTCAATACATAACAATGCACTACTTGTTCAGGGGTAGAGAATGATGATAAGGACTCTCAAAAAAACTGTCAAATCGACTGTCGGAATCAGGATCTGATTTGATCCAGATCTCGGCGCAGTTTTTCCAGTCGTGACAGAAATTCTTCCCGCTGTCCGGAGACCAGTTTTCCGGCCAGGGTTCGATAATGGCGAATTCCGCCCATGAGGTTGTCCTGGATCTGCTGGGAGGATTTGGGCGCCGAGTCGATGAGCCCTTGTTTGCGACGATCAACCTCGGTGCGCAAACGATCCACGTGCAAGGAGAGTTCCTTGAGGAACATGTGGGGTCGTTCGGTATTCAGGGGCAAACGTCCCCGACCGTAAATGTGATCAACCATCTCGCGCAGGCGAGCTACCTTGGAGAAATAAACGGTGTTGGGACCGCAGCACACTGCAGTGCTGGCGTCAGGATCAATTCCATAAGGCACGGTGGCACTGCCAGCCAGATCATGGCAGATGCAAGCCTTGTCCTTGATGTTCTGTTCCTCGAAATCTCTTTGCAGCTCGGAAATATCCGCAACTTTCAACTCGTTCAGTTTGCGACGCTGGTAGGCACGGCTGGCAGTGCAGATGGGAGCTTTGGTGAACTCGGTGTTGGAAACCAAAAAGCCCTTGGGGCATTGGCTGCCCGGCTTGCCATCGTGAATCAATTCGCGGCGATGTTCTTCGCTGGACGAAGTCTTCAAACACCAGAATGGCACACCCAATGGCGAGGCACCGCTGAGGTGAACATCATTTTCACCGGCGGCCTGAATTTTCTTCAGATGATCCTCGTCGATATTCACAACGTCCGGCACCAACAGGAAAGGACTTCCCCAACCCATGCCGTCCACTTCGTATTTTTCTTCCAACAGTTCATTTTCTTCGGAAGTCCCGATGCCGCCCTGCACCGTCACCCGGATATCCATGGGCGAAGCAGGAACCTGACGACCCAGTTTTTCCATGGCTCCGGACCAGACAACCTGAAGCTGTTCGGCCAAACGGGCGCGTTCATTGTGGAACTCTTCCAGCACGGGGCCAAGCAAAGTGCCCTTACCGCCAAAAGCGTGTCCGCCACAGTTCAGGCCTGATTCCACACGATACTCGCTAACCCACAACCCTTGACGAGCCAACAGCTTTCCCTGGATCAGGGCCGAGCGATAATCGCTCACTTTGAGCACAATCCGCTTGGGAATGTCGCCTGTTTCATCGGGAAAGAAATCGCTGAATTCCGCCAGGTAGGCGAAGAGTTTGCGATTCATGCCGGCCGAAAGAACAACCGAACTGCGCAACTTGCTTTGGGCAAATCCCCGCAAGGCGCTCATGGCATCGGAAAATTTCGGACCCAGGACCTCGCCCTTGAGCAACTTGGCGCGGTCGAGCTTGGTCATGATGTTGACGTCGATGGCGCCGATTTCGATTTTTTCACGCAGCTGGTTTTGCAGACGGGCGCGTTCTACAGGATCCAAAGTGGCCTGCATTTTTTGGTAGGCCGAACGCAGGGGCGAGTCGGGCAACATTTCAAAATAGCGAGTGATCTCGCTGCCTTTTTCAAAGATGGATTGGCGCAGACTGCCAACCTGCTTTTGGATCACTTCGTCCATCAGATTGAGATAGGACGTGATCCGGCGGGCGCGACTGTCTTCATCCTTGGCTTTGATTTCTTCGAAAGGAGTATCGTTGTCTCCACTGACACGGCGGCGCATTTGTTCGATCAGAACATCATCCACCAAAGACACCACCGAACTGATGCCATAACGGGCAACCTTCAGAGGTGTATCAATGGTGAAGCCGGTTCCCATCACTGGGATATAGAACTTGTGCACGGGGTGCATCAAGGGATGATTCATTGCCACTCCAGGCAGCTTCGCGGAGCCACCAGGTTGGGGTCGGACAGATCTCTGTTCCAGACAAAGACCAGCACGTCTGGTTCACTATATTGATAGATCCAGACCGTTAGAGAAAAAATAACTCCTTTTTTTGGGAGCGGCAAGGGTATTTTGGAACATTTCCTAATGGTAATCTTTACTCCTTGGCTATTGTAAAAGCATTTTCATACGATACAATCCAACGCATTAAGCACTTTTCGTGAAAGGTCTTGGCATGATTATCGTCATCGGAGGCGGGCCAGCGGGGATATTTGCAGCCATTACGGCTCGAATCACCAGGCCAGACGTGCCTGTCATCCTTTTGGAGAAATACAACGATTTGCTGCGCAAAGTAGTCGTCAGCGGCGGCGGACGGTGCAATGTCACCCACAATTGCCACGACCCCAGGGACCTTGCCAAGCAATATCCCCGAGGTGGCAGGGAATTGATTAGCGGCTTTCATCATTTTGGCCCGTCCGAAGTTGTGAATTGGTTTGCCGAACACCAAGTGCCTATAAAAATTGAAGCAGATGGTCGCATGTTTCCCGAAAGTGATTCTTCAGCCAGCATCGTCGAAGCTTTGCTGGGTGCCGCCCAAAAATCTGGTGTTGAGATCAGGAAGCGCAGCGGTGTTGTCGGTGTGCAATTCAAACGGGATTCTGGAAATTTCCGCCTTGAACTGAACGCGGGCCAACATCTGGAATGCCAAAAGCTGCTCATTGCAACCGGCGGCCAAACCAGTGGTGATGGTTTGGGAGGGCTGGACCTGGCAATCGATTTGGGTCATTCCATTCAGGACCCCGTGCCCTCTCTCTTCACTTTCAAAATTCAGGATTCTCTTTTGAATGACCTGGCCGGTGTGGCGGTTCAGGAAGTTGGCATCAAGGCAATGGCACCCGGGCTGCCCAAAAAAGGTCTGCTGGAAACCGGCCCCTTGCTGGTGACACACTGGGGCCTCAGCGGCCCGGCTGTTTTGCGTTTGTCCGCCTGGGGCGCGCGGGCCATGGCCGAAGCGGATTACCAATTCCCGTTGCGAATTGATTGGTGCCCCAATCTGGGGCGCAACGATCTGGACAACCTTTTGACAAGTTGGGCCGCTGATAACGGCCGAAAGCAAGTATCCCAAAGCCCTGAGCTGGGTTTGCCTCGAAGAATGTGGCTGGCGCTGTTGCAGAAATGTGGGATCGATCGAGAAACAAAATGGGCGGAGCTCGGGAAAAAGAATCGGGCCCGATTGGTTGAAAAATTGAAGACCACCGAACTGGAAGTCACCGGCAAAGCCCTGAACAAGGAAGAGTTTGTGACCTGCGGGGGAATCATTTTGTCTGACGTGGATTTCAAAACCATGGAGAGCCGTCTGCAACCAGGATTGTTTTTCGCTGGAGAAGTTTTGGATATCGATGGAATCACTGGTGGTTTCAATTTTCAAAGTTGTTGGACAACAGGCTATTTGGCTGGAATAGGAATGGGGGAATGATGCGGTATACCTTTTGGATGATGAGTTTGGTCGTTGCCGGGTTGGTAGGAAATATTTGCTTGGCTGAGGTACCGGTGATTGACAACCCTCTGGAGGCACCGATTCAGCGAACCGTGGACCTGGAAGAAGTTTGGCGTATTGGTGACAATGACGAGGAAGATTTTCTCTTCGGAGTCATCGGCAAGATTATTCAGGATGGTACCGGCTGTTTTTACATGCTGGATACTCAACAGTCGGAAATCTTCAAATTCTCCCCAGAGGGTCAATACTTGAAATCCGTAAGTCGCAAGGGTGAGGGCCCAGGTGAGATCCACATGTGCTACAATTTTTTGCTCTGGGACGACAATACCATTGCCTGCAAAAACGGCTCCCCCAACAAAATCGTCATGTTCGATCTCGAGGGTATCCCCCAGGACAGTTTGCTGCCCACCACCTTATCCGACTTCGGAGATAACCATCGCCCCAGCCTCTACCGTTTCGCCCGCCGGGACCGATTCATGGTTGGCAGCGGAGCGCACCACTTGTACAAAGACGGCGAGCAATCGCAATTTTTCTTTCTCTCAGCTTTCGATGACCAGGCCAATGAAGTGTATTGCTTTGACCAGCGAAAATCCGGATACAATTTCCGCAAACCAATCAAGGTGGATGATGAAGCGGATTTTCTACCCTACAGCAATTGGACTCTTGGCAATGATGGTGAAGTCTATGTGGCCACCCATCGCACCGAATTTTTTATCGAGGTCTTTGGTTTTCAGGGCAATCTGAAGCGAATCATCCAACGGGAATGGCCTTTGCAAAAGCGCTCCAAAGAGGAAATTGAAAAAGTAAAAAATGGTTACTCATTTTCCGTTTCCGGCATGGAGATGCCGAAAATTTCCTACAATATTTCCGACTATTCCCGTGCTATCAACAGAATGTCCTGGATCGACAATCAGCTTTGGGTTCAGACTGAGAAAAACGCCCATGTTGAGGATGGCTATCAAACCTATTCTTTTGATATCTTTGATGGTGAAGGCCATCTCCTGGAAAAGCGCACTTTCAAACTTCCCGTCGACCCCAAAGAAGACCGGATCCATTGGTTGGATGGAGGCTTGGTGGTGGTGGTCACCAATGTGGTCAGTGCCCGGAGAGCATCTGTCAGCAGTAATACGGAAGTTCAGTACGGGGAGGGCAAAGAGGAAGCCCTGGATGATGAGTTGGCTGTTTTGGAAGTTGTTCTCTACAGGGTCAGGCAATAGGGTGTTTTAGCATGAACAAAGGCAAACAATGAAAATTCTGTTCCTTTGCACCGGTAACTCCTGCCGCAGCCAGATGGCCGAAGGATGGGCCACGGCGCTGAAAAGTGATGTCATCCAAGCCTATTCTGCAGGTGTTGAAAACCACGGGATGAATCCCCACGCCATCCAGGTGATGGAAGAGGCGGGCATTGACATCAGTGGTCACCACTCCAAACTTTTGACTGAACTATCGAATATTACTTTTGATTTCGTGGTCACGGTGTGCGACCGGGCCAAAGAATCCTGCCCGGTTTTCCCGGCCCAGGCCAAAGTGGTTACCCACAGCTTTGATGACCCACCAGCCATGGCAGCGGAGGCGGATTCGCCAGAAGAGGCCTTGGAAAATTACCGCCGGGTCCGGGATGAAATCAAAGCATTTGTCCAATCTCTTCCCGACAGCCTGAACCAGGAATGAGTCATCGGGGACGACGTTCAACCAACCCCTCAATCAACGCCCGACTCTCGGCAAAGTGGAACGATTCTACCGGCGCAAACTCCCAGAATTCCTCCAGATTCACAGTGCCGGTGTTCCGCTCGTAGACCAAAGCCTGGGTCAACAAATCCACCCGATCGGCGTCCCGCACGATGCGGGCTTCATCATTGGCCAGGTTTTCAAATTCCTGCCAAACGTCTCGCCAGCGATCGGCGAAGCCGAGCCCTTCAAGAAGTTCGTCCATGGCCCGGACCTCGGCCTCGGCTTTGGCTCCTTTGGGCAACAGGCGCGAACCACCCAGAGACAAATCCCCCGTCACGCTCTCGGCCAGATCGTGCAAAATGGCCATGGTCAGGATTTTTTCACGATCCAATTCCAGGGGCACCAATTCACTGAGGGTTAAGGCCGTCAGGGCAACGCCAAAGCTGTGGTCGGCAACACTCTCAAAATTCGGCACTCCGCGAACAGCCCAACCGGTGCGGGGAGTATTTTTCAGACGATTGGCCTGCAGGAGAAAATCCAGCTCCCGTTCAGTTTTTTTATGCACAAAAGTTCCTTTCTTGACCAAATTTCAGGAATAATTGTTTCAATCAACCCTAAATTTTGATAAAATATTATCACCATCAACCTTGGAGAAGCATAATGAACAGTTCCCACCGCCTTATTGTCATAGCCTTGACGGTTTTCCTGATGACCGCTCTCGGCACGGTAGCCCTCGCTCAAAACGACGAGGACCACCAAGTGGAAGACTATTCTTCAACTCCCCTGGTCCAACCCACCATTGAAGATTTTGCGCCTATTCCCGAATCGGACATTAGGGAGGATGGCAAACCCGTTGCCGAAGCTCCCATGGGAATCAACGGCTACTTCGAAGTGAGTGAACAACAGAAAGTATTCAGTCTGACACCCAGCTATCGCTTCTCGGAAAAATTTGCCTTGAAGGCTCGCTTTCCCTACATCATCGAGCGCAAACGAAACTACTTCGGCGGCGAAGCCAGCGCCAGTGGTTTGGGCGATATCGGCCTCGATGGAGAATACACTCACCGCTTCAACAGTCCCTCCAAGCTGCTACGCCTGCAGGCCACCGTCAAGTTGCCCACAGGTAACAATGAAAATATCGAAGGCGACGATGAAGTGAAAGTTCCTCTGGGAACGGGTTCGGTGGATCTCATGCTGCGCGCTCAATTCACCCGATCCACAAAAAAATCAGGTTTTCTGGCGGCTGCCCTCTTCCGAAAAAACACCTCTGGCGAATCAGTTTTTCAGAGTACTTGGTGGGACGGCACTGTTCAAACACAAACCATCACCACGACCAACGGCAATGAATTTGTAGCATCGGCCTTTGGACGATATGTAGTCGGGAGTGGTATCTGGTTGAACCTGGGTGCCAGCCTCATGATGACCGGCAATGGCGAAATGGAAAGCCATACCACTGATACCGGCGGTGGCGACTGGAGCAATTCCGATGAACTCTTCCAGAAAAGCACCCTGCTGGATCTATTTCCCGGTGTGTCCTACAAATTTGGTCCGATAACGCCGTATCTGGGCGCGCGCATTCCCCTCAGCACCAGTTACGACAATGATTTTTTGCTGGAAGAACGGGACACTGTTTTTATCTTCCAGCTGACCTATCGGCCTTTGGCCATGGTTGATTGATCAGGTCGATTGGTCCAGCAGTTGAGAGGGTGGCGTGCCCCACGTCACCCTTTGTTGTCCCCTTTGGCCAGATCCCGAGCCCAGGCCAGCTCCAATTGAGCCGTGGCCCGGTTCAAAGCCCAATAAGCTTCGGCGTTGTTGTGGCCTGAACCATCGGCATCACGCAGAATTGATGCTGCCGCATTTTCCAGATCCACCCAATTCAGGCCACTGGCCTGGGCATCAACCGCCATATCCCGCAAAACACTCATGGCATAGCTGGCCGGATCAACCTGCTGGGAGATTGGCAACGGCTCTCGGTTGACGGCCATCACCGCAGTAATCATGGCCAAAGCGATTTCCAGCACCCAGAGGACGTTTTCCTGTTGATCGCCAAGGTGGATTTGATCCAGAAACTGATCGCCCAGCTTGGAAACCCTGTCCAGTTGCAAACCATATTTTTCCACAGCCAGTTCGGTGGTTTCAAACCTGGCTTTGGCCGTTTGGGCCAGCTCCAGAGATTCGCGAACATCGCCGGGTTTGCGCTGGGGATTTTGATCGGACATGGGAACTCCTGAATAACAACCAAAAAAATGTCGGTTGGCCTTGATCAAATACGAGACTAGAATAACCATAAGACACCAAATCACCAACCACCACACCGGAAAAGAGTCCCACATGAACGATTGTCCCCGCGATGCCGCCATTCGCGTGTTGATGATGCCACGCGATACCAACTACCATGGCACCATTTTCGGCGGAGTGATCCTCAGTCACATTGACCAGGCCGGAGCCGTTGCGGCCATCCGTTACGGATGCCCTCAAGTGACCACCGTTGCCATGGACAAAGTGGAATTCCATCAGCCCGTTCGGGTGGGGGAATTGGTCAGCTTTTATACTGAAGTGGAGCGGGTTGGCAATACGTCCATCACCATTAAAGTTAGTGTAGAAGCCATCCAGCGCGATAGTGGAGAAGCCGTGTCGGTGACTTCAGCCATGGTAACTTTTGTGAATGTTGATAAAGACGGGAAGAAGGTTCCCGTTCCGCGAGCTGAATGATGATGACGGGTATTTTGATAATGACCGGATGCTAGATGCCGGCTGCCACATTTAAGAACAGGGTGTTTTCATTGTGATGGATAAAATATTGATGGTTCCTTTGGGACCAATTCTCTGGGCCCAGGGCAAACATGTGCGCAAGACGACACCCTTGTTGCCGGAACCTCCTGGAGTTCGCAATGGTGAAGAAGGACAGGGTCCCTTGCTGCGTCTTCTGATAGTGGGCGATTCATCGGCAGCCGGTGTTGGAGCAAGCCATCAGGATGAAGCCCTGTTGGGGCACCTTGTCTCGGGCCTGGCCACGAATCATCGTGTGGAATTTCGTCTGATTGCTGCCACCGGTTCCACAACTCTGGGCAGTGTGCGCCGCTTGCGCAAACTTCCGGCCGAAACCTTTGATGTGGCCGTCACTGTTCTGGGGGTCAACGACAGCACGCGTCTTTCTTCGGTGGGCAAATTTCTGGATGACCAGTCCCAGCTGATGAGCTTGTTGAAAGAAAAGTTCGGTGTCAGTTTGGTGGTTTGTTCCGGTTTGCCACCGATGCACCTTTTTCCGGCATTGCCCCAACCTCTGCGTTGGGTGATCGGCCGCAAAGCCCAGTCATTGGACAAGGCCCTGGAGCACTGGCTGGCTTCCCTGCCCACCGCCAACTATCTAAAAAGCGATTTCACCCTGGATGCCGAACTCATGGCATCTGACGGATTCCATCCTGGACCTGAAGTCTATCGGATGTGGGGCCAGGCCATGGCCCTGCGCATTGAGCACTTGCTTGAGGATATCGCCCTTCCCAAACACTTGGATAAAAAATGAAATACCCGGCTTTGTTGATTGTTTTGTTTTTGGTAATAGTTGGCTGCTCCCAGGTGCTCGGCGCGGGGCATCCCGATCATTGGAGTGATTATCAATCCACCGATAATTCCGGCCAGAGTTCCTTGTTTTCCTGGACCTTCGACAATACAAAAACCGGGAAACTGCCTTTTGGGTGGCAAGCTCAAGGCACCAACCAACAGGGCCCTGTGGCAACCTGGGTGGTGAAGGCCGACGACAGCAGGCCATCGGGGTCCAAGGTTCTTGCCTTGACCAATGCCCATGAAGGCCACGGAAGCACCTATAATCTGTGCTGGACCGACCGAGTGGAATTCGGGGACGGTGCCATCAACGTCAAAATAAAGCGGGGTGCCGGTTCCATCGATCAGGGTGGTGGCATCATCTGGAGAGTCCAGAATCAGGAAAACTATTACATCGCTCGCTGGAATCCTCTTGAAGATAATTTCAGATTTTACTGCGTGGTTGATGGGGAACGAAAACAGTTGGCCAGCGCACAGG
>JAUUYW010000127.1 GCA_030590265.1 Candidatus Krumholzibacteriia bacterium | reverse complement strand
GACCCTATGTTCAAAATCAGCAAAGCCGAAGAACAAGCCATGCGGCTGACCTTGCGTTTGGCCGCCACCAGGCAGCAGCAAACCCTGGGTGATCTGGCCATAGCCGAAGACCTGCCTGAACCAACGGTGGCCAAAGTGCTGGGGCAATTGCGCCGAGGTGGTGTGGTGGATGCCGTTCGAGGTCGGCATGGAGGGTATGTGCTGGCTGGAAAACCGGAAGGGGTCTCCGCCCGGCAGGTTTTGAACAGTGTGGCG
This sequence comes from Candidatus Krumholzibacteriia bacterium, assembly GCA_030590265.1. GTDB lineage: Bacteria > Krumholzibacteriota > Krumholzibacteriia > LZORAL124-64-63 > LZORAL124-64-63 > LZORAL124-64-63. The sequence continues at coordinate 8,511 of JAUUYW010000127.1, read as the reverse complement.
CCCGATTCCATTTCCGGATCGCCCTGTCCAAAACATGGTGATGATCCCTGTCCCAGAAATTCTGATTGCGGTTTGCGCTCGGTGTGGCAACATCTGGAAAAGACGTTGTCCGAGGTGTTGGAACGCACAACCATTGCCGACCTGTTGGAGAAGGAGGCCACGGTTGCCGCCCAACTCCAAAACCGCTGGCCCTTATCCGGAGAATAACTTCATGTTCGAGATCACCAGGCAGGATACCGGCACCGTTGTTTTGAGCGGCCGTCTGGATGCCGCTTCAGCCACCGAAGCCCGCCATTTCCTCAATGAAATTGATTCCACCTGCCGCCTGGATTTCACTGGCCTCGATTATATTGCCAGCGTTGGGCTGTGGTTGTTGGCTGCAGTGCAAAAGCGACTCATGGCCAGCGGTGACGGCCTCATCCTGTTCGGTTTGAACCCGCATTTGCGGGAAGTTCTTTCCCTGGCCGGATTCGAGGGCATTTTTGAATTCGAGTGACCTCTATCAGGATTCCGGAACCCTGATCAGCCTCGCGGTGGCCCTGGGGCCGGTCCTGCTTTTCCTGCTCACCCTTGTTTTCCTGGACACCTTCCGACTGGTTCATTTTCGCCGGATTGCCTGGGCCATTTTGGCGGGTATCGGCACCGGGTTGGCCAGTTATGTGGTCAATTCAAGTTTGTTGAGTCTGCTGGGTTGGCCGGTGATCACTTTCGCCGTTGTTCTGGCTCCAGTGGTCGAAGAATCTCTCAAGGGTTTGTATATGGGCTGGTTGCTGAAGACCCGCCGGGCCGGATTCCTCATCGACGCGGCCATCCTTGGTTTTGCCACCGGCAGTGGGTTTGCCGTGGCGGAAAATATTTTCTATCTGCGCAACCTGCCCGACGCCCCGCTCTTTGTCTGGATTATCCGTGGATTTGGAACTGCCATCATGCACGGCGGTGCCACCGCGGTTTTTGCTGTGGCAGCCAGGGCACTTTCCGAATCCCGCTTGACCTTGTCCTGGCGAATCTGGTTGCCCGGCCTGATGGCTGCCATTTTGGTGCACTCTTTTTTCAACCGGATGCTGAACAAACCGGTGTTGGCCACCGTGGTCATCATGGTGGTGCTGCCCCTGCTGATGCGTTGGGTTTACAAAGTGGGAGAAGACCGGTTGCGCCGTTGGTTGGGTCATGGTTTTGATCGCGATACGGAGCTGCTGGCACTGATCAACGAGGGGCTGGTCCGTGAGACACCATTGGGCCGTTATCTGGTCTCCCTGCGCGGAAGTTTCCGGCCGGACACCGTGGCCGATATGCTCTGTCTGTTGCGTCTGCAGGCTGAATTGTCCATCCGCGCCAAAGGCATCCTCCTGTTGCGCGAGCATGGCCTGAAACCCCAAGACGATCCGGAGCTGAAGGCTAAACTTGAGGAGGTTCGCCATCTCGAAGGCGGCATCGGCAAAACCGGTCTGCTGGCTTTGCGTCCTGTTTGCCGCTGGAAGGGTGCCGATCGTTGGCAACGTCATCTGCTGGACGAGTTATAAGTTCCTGATCAAACCACCACGCCTGTTGTCCAACCTGAACCCGTGCCTCTGGTAAAACTGCCGCAGGAAGAAATGGGTGCGCAGGGTTTTGATTCCCAGTTCACTCATGCGAGTGGCAAAATCGGCCAGCAGGGATCCGGCGATCCCCCGTTCCCACAAGGCCTGGCTGACCACGATCCCATCCAGAAAAACCGTCATTTCATTCTGATGACGATAGACTACTCCGCCAATGATCTGCTCCGCTTCATCCCTGGCCACCAGAAAATGATCAGCTGAACTGATGGATTTGGGGAAGCCTGCCTGCAGGAACAATCGATAAAGCTGGCCCACCTCGGCAGGGCCGGCCGGTTCACAGACCTGGTAAGAGCGTTGGTGCTCGTCGTCGATGGTCGAGCGCACAATGACCTTGTTGATTTCCGCGGTGCCCACGTCAGCAACTACCACCCTGTCACCTTTTTTGCGCTGAGGGAAAACCATGCGGTTGAAAGCAAGGCGGTCGTCGGGATCAACAAGACAAGCCTGCAGCTCGGAGAGTTCCACCATCTGGGTGGCCCGCAACTGGGGATGACGGTGCATGCGCACCAGAAGTCGGTCAAAGATATCCAACAGATGAAAATCCGCCTCCTGGAAATAGGTCCCCCGGAAAAGTGTGAACCGGGCGATATCGCCCAGCCTCTTCAATCGGTAAAGCCGGGACAGCTCTTCAATAATACCCAGGCGAGCTCGCACGGTGGCATCGATGTTGATTCTTTGCCATTCCCCAAAGCGCCCGATGGCTCCTTTCAGGGGACGGGGTTGGTAATATTGAGTTTCCAGCATCTCAACAAACGATTCCAGAGCGGCTCGGAATTCAGGTCCGAGGTCCTCTTTCGTATTGCCGGCCATTTCCTCACGCAGTTCGTGGAACCAGGAAAGGCTGTCTTCAACACCCAGGGCCTCGACAAAGGCCTCGAATATCCATTGTTCTTCCATGAAGGGTTTGATCCAGGGATAGTGGCTCAGGGTGTGCTGATAAATATTTCTCCACAGGGGCCGAATCAGCGACAGAGGTCCATCATAGTGTTTCCAGCCCGTAAGATTATTCTGAACCGCGCCTTTGCGAAAATCCGGTTCGGGAACCACAATGTTGTTGGGAGTGACCAGACCTGGAATGAGGCGACGCCCGCTGTTGCGCCAGCCCTTGACCACCACGCTCATGGCCCGAACAATGAGCTGATGCCATTTCAGAGCCGTTGGCGGGCTGGTCCCTGGACCACGCACGCTGCTGAATTCTCGGATTTTTTCCCAGACTGTCAAATCACTGACATAGGCCATGGACAGGGCACCCAATTCGGGGCGGCAGCAGCCAAAACCAGGCAGCATGGAAGTCCCGAAAGGGTAGCCTTTCAAGACAATATACCAGTGGATGGTTTCCACCATCCGGTCCATGTTCTCACCTTTGTTGACGATCAGCTGCAAGTCGAAGTGTTTGCCGGTCTTGGTGTTGATGCTGAGCCGATAGCGTGAATCTTCGAAGTGCGAAATAATTCGGGACACCCAAATTCCGTCGGCGCCGATTTCATCCAGACACATCTCTTCACCATTGAAAGCCAGCATCACCGATTGCTTGAGGAAGGTTGTGCCGATCAATATTTTTTTCAGCCTGCCGACTTCCGCTTTGCTCAACCCCTCCTGAAAAGCAATTTTCCCGTCCCAGGCGGCAACTTCGAGACCCTTGAAATCTTTCTTCAAACGAGCTTCGAACCAGGTGGACATGGCTGCGAATTCTTGTTTGGCGCTGGCGGCCAACGAGGGGTCATCGGTGTTCATTACCCAACAAACCAACTCTTCGCGAATGGAGTTGTAGAACTCGGGATGGTAGCGCCCAAAGTCAGCCAGCAACCGGAAAAGATCTTCGAAAAGTTTTCGCGTTTTTTCGTTGGCCGGCCAGCTCAACTGGGTCCGGTACATGAACAATCGCTGCCTCAGGGCCAGCAAACGCCGGGGTTCAATGCTGGCACGGCTGATGGCTTCAAAGCTGGTTTCATCCAAAAACGGCAGGCCCGAATCGATAAATGCCGGCAGGAAGCGCAGGTAGTCGGGCACCGGTTGGTCCAACACCAAAAGTTGATAGGCTCGGCAACGAATACTCTTATCCGGATGGTTGGCCAAGGCCTCCAAACGTCGGCGGACCACTGTGCCAAGCCGGTTGCCCACGTGACCCAACTGATCGTCCAGATCCTTGATGGCGGCCATGGCGGGTCTGGATTTTCCAAAAAGAGCCCGGCAACAAAGGGTATTGACCATGTCCACGGTAGGGTCAACCCTGCGCAGATGCGGGGTTTCAAAGGCGTCTTCCAGCTCTCTGGCAGGAAGGGTGACTTGTTCGCTGAAGGGCTCCAGGTGTGTGTCCCAGCCTAGTTTGCAGGGGCAAAAGGCCATGAGTTGAGGGTTGGCCATCCACAAATGAGGGTGACGAGTGAGCAATCCCAGGTCAATGGTTTTGCCAGCCAGGATGTATTCCAGATCACCGATTTGCACCCGTCCGTTTTGGCCGGGAAGAATCTCCAATTCAGCTGAAGTTTCCCGGTTGAAAAGATGGGTGTCCTGCACGGTGATGGCATCATCCAGAATTCCCAGGTCCCGCACGAACCAGCGTGGGATGCTGATTTCGTATTCACTAACTTCCAGAATCTGAACATTGGATTGGTACAATTCGTTGATGACCTGCAGAAAATTCTTCTCGATGGCTTTGCGTCGGAAAGACCCCTTGGCTGTCAATTCACCCTGGTCGAGGGCGAAGTCCCGATCCACAACGGTGAAATTGACTACACGCTCAAAAGAGGGCAATCCCGGGTTGGCCGCGGTAACGATTTGATTGAAATATTCGCGACGTTCTTCTTCCGTGGTCAAGGAACGCAGCACGTCATCCTCGGTGTCCGGCACAATGAGCAGAGTGTTGAACGAACGTCCATCGCCTGCTAAAAAAGTACGCTTGATACCCGGCACACCATCAAAGAGACTTTCCACTTTGCGGGGGGCGATGGTCTGTCCGCGGTTGTTCTTGTAGATATCCTTGATGCGGTCAACGATCTCCAGATGTCCGTGGTCGGTTTCCTGAAAGAGGTCTCCCGTGGGCAGCCAGTAAAGATCGTTGTCCGGCTCTTCCACAACCAGTTCGCCCACGGGAGCCTCATCGGGAAGGTAGCGAGCAATGTAGGGGCCGGCAATTTGCAGCTCGCCCAGGTCACCAAAACTCACCGCCACACCCGGCAAGGGTATGCCGACGGAACCCGGCACATAGTCATCGGGCGGAGTCATGGTCAACCCGCCGGTGCCTTCGGTCATGCCAAAACCACTGCAAAGGGCCACGCCGCCGCGATGGAAAAAACGAAAAATTTTGGGGTCAAGATATCCCGCTGCGGACAAACCCCAAAAGAGTCGGGTTCCCGTTACGAAACGAAAGGCTTCAGCCTGGTCCATTCCCGAGTTCGGGTCATTGGCCAGCTCCAGAATTCGGTCGCGGATTTGCACCCAGCGCACGGGCACACTGATCAGGGCTGTGGGTTGAATCTCCTGAAACTGACTGATCAGGGTGTCGGCCGAAGGATTGCCTGAGAAAACATATGTGCCACCCCAGAAGATGGTGCCCAGCATTTCCAGGTAGCGGCCAAAAGTATGAAAGAGGGGCAGGTAACAGAGCAGAATTTCCTGGCGTCCAACCTCGGGCAGGGCCGCTGCCCGGGCAAAGCGCTTGCTCACCAGATTCAATTGGCTGAAGGCCACGCCCTTGGGTCGTCCAGTGCTGCCGCTGGTGAACATGACCGTGCTCACCTCACGCATGCTGCGCCGTGGCCGGGCCTTGAGCAGGGAGTTGATCTCCTCGGTGTCCTGAAGGGCTCGCCATTCTTCCAGCAAATTGATGTCGTCACTGCCGGCTCTCAGACAATCATTCAGCGTAAAGATTACAAAGCGACGCCTGGTTTTTTCCCGCACCGAAAGCAGAATTTCCAAACGTTCCGGGTGATCGCAAACCGCGCAGGTAATATTCAGCCGGTCAAAAATCCAGGCCAGGTTCTCCACATTGAAATGCACATTGAGAGGACTGACAAAGATGTCGTGGGTCAGGCAGGCCAAATCGCAACAAGCCGATCCGATACCATTTTCACAGAGCAGAACCACACGAGGTTCGGTGGGCTGGTCGTCCGGATCTTCGTAGGCCGAATCCAGAATGCCGTATTTGAGGAAAACCGCAGCATTGGAGCGAACACGCTGATGGATTTGTCGATAGGACCAACTCCCACCACTGGTTTCACTCAGGTCCTGAAATAGAATATGGTCGGGTTGTTTTTCGGTCCTCTGGGCGAACAAATCTCCCAGGTTGAAATCCAGTTCTTCCACCAGGCGAAAGGTAGTATCGGCCCAACGCAGGGCTTCGTCGTGGCCCGGCAAGGCCGTCAGAAAACGAGGATGCCGGGTCTCTTCCAGATAACTCAGCCATTGGGGCCGGTTGAGGGCGTCCACACCCTTTTTCTCCAGAGCGACTTCCACCCACCGCAAGAGGTCCATGGCCTCCTGTTCGGCCAAACGTTCCCCGGAATCCTGGAAGGGATTCATCAGGCTACGAAATCGATTTGAACTCATATCCACAATCACTCCTGCCCGCCATCTTCCGGATTGGTAACCAGACGATACCCTACACCATGCACAGTCAAAATATGACTGGGTTTCTTGGGATCCATTTCAATTATTTTGCGCAACGAAAGGATGAAGTTGTCTACGGTTCGGGTGGTTGGGTAAGCCCCAAATCCCCAAACCCGATCCAGTATCGTCTGACGATCCACCGGCTCGCCTTCGTGTTCCTTGAGCAGACGCAAAATCATGACCTCTTTTTCTTTGAGGACGATGATACCATCGTCGCTGGCAGCCTCAAATGTGCGCAAATTCACTTTGGCCCGGCCAATGGCCAGCTCTTCCGGCGCTTCCTGGCCCCGGAACCAATCCTGTCGGCGGAAAATACTTTTGATGCGAGCCAAGAGTTCATTCAACTCAAAAGGTTTGGTGATGTAATCGTCGCCACCTTCATCCAAACCCCGGATGCGATCCTTGCCTGCGCTGCGCGCCGTGAGAAAGAGGATCGGCACCCGGTCGCCTTCGCGCCGTATCAAACGACACAATTCAAAACCGTCCATACCCGGCAGCATGACATCCAGCAGGATCAAATCCACCCCACCACGTTGCCAGAATTTGAGACCACTTTCGGCACTTTCGGCCATCACCGGTTCGTAACCTTCAAGGTCCAGGTTGATTTGCAGGCCATCAGCCAGGTGAGCATCATCCTCTACGACCAAAATTCGCCGCTTCATCCGCTTTCTCCTTGGTGAGCGGGCAGCATCACGTAAAAAGTGCAACCCGTGTCTTGACTGCTGTCGATCTTGATTTTGCCACCCATGTTTTTCACGTTGCGCCGAACCAGGTACAGACCCACTCCGGCACCACCGTCAGGGCGGCGGTCATTGTTTCCGCTATAGAAACACTCAAAAACTTTATCATGCAACCGCTTTGGTATTCCCCGGCCATTATCTTTAACGGTCAACAAATTCCAGTTTCCCCGATGATTGAGCAGCACTTCAATGTTGACCGGATGGTCATTGTGCCGAATGGAGTTGACCAGAAGGTTGCGCAAGGCCAGGGAAAAAGCCACTTCGTGCCCCATGCAATGGTGGGTGTCTTCGTACTGCAGAGAGATTTTTGCACCATTGTCTTCGGCCACTCCCTGCAGATCATTGATAACTCCCTGACACAATTTCACCAGGTCCAGGGAAACCCGTGGGCCGGGGGAGAATGTATCATCGGCACTCATGGCCAGGATTTCATCCACCAGGCTTTCCAGCCGTTGAATGTCTTCGACCATGCGCTGCTGGATTCGACTTTTGTCCGTGTCCCGCAACCCTGCCCTGCTCAGTGTCTCGGTGTAAAGCCGCAGACTCGCCAGAGGTGTCTTGAATTCATGGGTGGCGCCGGCCAAAAAGAGTTCCCGGGCCTGAACAAACCGTGCTTCACTGCGCCATGACAAAATCAGGATTGTGGATCCAGCAACCAGGAGAGATAAAAAGAAAAGCCCTTCGTAGATGAACATGTTGCGGGTGGAACGGGCCTTGTCCTCGGTGGCTTTCATGATGGCAGGGTCGACTGTAACCTCCATCCCTTTTGCGGTTCTGGTAAAGATGAGATGGGGGAAAGACTGGCTCATTACGCTGCCGGGTTCCACATTCATGGAGGGTTTTGATTGGAGCAGGAACAAGGCATGCAGCCGATCGTTGGCAAATTTTTGCCGCTCGAACTGGGCGTGGGCATCGGTTTCGGTGGTGAGAAAATAGACCCACCAAACACCCATGGTCAGCAGCAGAGCCACCAGCACCATGTAGATCACTCCACGATTCTTTTTCATGGGTCAGCCCTCGATTCCTTACTGGTATTCCCGACCGAGGATGACGCTGACGATGATCGCGCCCACTGCCAGAGGAGCAACAAATCGAATCAACAGGTGCCACAGCTTGAACCAGGCAAAAACACCATGGCCCTTTTCCAACTCATCGAAAGAGTCCCTGACGCCCAGAACCCAGCCAACAAATACAGCAATCAGGAAACCACCCACCGGCAAAAACCAGTTGCTGGCCAGATAGTCCATGGTTCCAAAAATCCCGGCAGTGCTTTCGCGACCAACCAGATTGATGCTGGTAAGATTGGCGTTGCCGCCCAGGCTCAGGGCGTTGAGCACCCCAAACACGGCGATGACTGCCCCCATGGTCAGGGTGGCCCTTTTGCGTGACCAACCCAGGTCGTCAATGGCATAACTGCTGACCACTTCCAGCAGGCTGATGGTGCTGGTCAGGGCCGCAAAACCAATGAGAAGGTAAAAAATGGCATTGTAAAAACTGGCTGCAGGCAATTGGGCAAACACCGTGGGGATCGTGGTGAACAAGATGGTGGAGCTTTTGGAAACCTCGAT
>JAUUYW010000150.1 GCA_030590265.1 Candidatus Krumholzibacteriia bacterium | reverse complement strand
TTTTTTCTCAGTGCTTGCATCCACAATTCCAGTGAGGGTGCGCCCAACCGTATAACCAATTTTCCCCTCACTAAGAGCACCTTTCAATATCGGCAACTCTTTCAAATCCCGGGTAAGTTTCAGGAAGTCACCAATTTTGGTATCTGAAAATCCCAGCAATTCCTTCGCATACTGATTCATGGAGCTGAATCCAAGTTCCTTGTAAAGCTTCCGCTCATAAATATCCCCAAACCAATCAAGAGAACATTGGTGAGCCGAAGCTTCAATTTTAAGAGCGATTTCCAAAGCCTCATGGGCTTCATCAGCAGTCTTGCCAGCGCAGAATTCAGGAAGAGTAGTCATATCAATAAACCTTCAAATTAGGGTGATCAGAAGTTCACCCACAACATAGCGAACAAAACACGAAACAGCAAGGTAAGATATTGTATTTAAACAAGAAAAAAAGGAATTTTCAGGCTATCAAACGTGTAGGTAACCCAACAAGCCGATCTGCCAAGCAACATTTCATGAAGGCCCACGTTTCTCTTTTAGCTTGTGTCTTTAAGCTTGTTCCCCAAATGCCATTTATATGACACAATGAACAAGCAAAATATAACAACAACACCCTGCAGATCTCGGAGATAAAATGAACACCACACCCCTCCTGGCAACCAAATCCATCGCCATTCTAGGCGCTGGAAACATCGGCACGGCCATCGCCCGCGGCCTGGTCACTGCCAGCCTGCTGCCTGCCGGAAAAATCACCCTCACTCGCCGGCATGCCGACAAATTGCAGGATCTCTCAAACGAGGGATTTGTTACCACCATTGACAATAACGCCGTAGTAAAAGCCAATGATCTGATAATTGTCGCAGTGGAACCTGGTCAATTGAACGACTTGCTGACCATGATTGGCCCGGCCCTGGAACCAAAACGGCATACCCTGATTTCGGTAGTCTCCGGAGCAACCATAAAAGACATGAACGAATTGCTCAGCGGCAGAGCCCAAGTGGTCCGGGCCATGCCCAATACGGCCATCGCCGTGGGGGAATCCATGACTTGTTTGTCTGCCCATGATGCAGACCAGTCCGGCCTTCAACTCGCTCAACAAATTTTCGGCGCATTAGGCACAACACTGATCATCGATGAAGATCAGATGAGTGCCGCCACAGCACTGTGCGCCTGTGGTACTGCCTTCTTTTTGCGGGCTATACGCGCCGCCAGCCAAGGTGGCATTGAAATCGGTTTCCACTCCAACGACGCTTTGGCCATGGCAGCCCAAACAGCCAAAGGCGCGGCGGCTTTGTTGCTGGCGCGGGGCCTGCATCCCGAACGAGAAATCGACAGGGTCACCACTCCTCGAGGAGCAACAATCTCCGGTTTGAACGAGATGGAGCACCAGGGATTCAGTTCGGCGATGATCAAAGGCATCACCACTTCGGCCGACAAGGTCGATCGGCTGTATCGCAAGGATGATTGACATCTTTATCGTAAGGATAATCGCCCGACAATATTTGAAAACAACCAACAATCACACCAAGGAAATGGATTAGCATGGCCATCGAAATTCAGGATCTCGCCAAATCATTTGGTGACAAGGAAGCAGTCAAGGGAATCAACCTGACCGTTCCCAAGGGTTCATTTTTCGGTTTTCTAGGTCCCAATGGCGCCGGTAAAACCACTACCATCCGCATGGTCACCGGCCTTTTGGCTCCCACCCGTGGCGATGCCATCCTCGAGGGCCATTCCGTGGTGAACGACGCCTTGGCCGCCAAGCGCGACATCGGTGTGGTTCCGGACGATCTTGCTCTCTTCGATCGCCTCTCTTATTGGGAGCATCTGACCATGGTGGGCAGCATTTACGGGCTCAACAAGGACGAGACCGAAATCCGAGCCGAAGACTTGTTGAACGTTTTGGGGCTGTGGGAAGACCGTGGCACTTTCGCGGGAGATTCCTCACACGGCATGCGCAAAAAACTGGCCTTGGCCATGGCCTTGATTCACCGACCATCGATCCTTTTTCTGGATGAACCATTTGAAGGCATCGACCCATTGGCCGGCAAGGTTTTACGAAACCTCCTGCAACGCATGTCCGCCAAGGGCACGACAGTTTTTCTAACTTCACACATTCTGGAAATCATTGAACGTCTGGTGGATCAGGTGGCCATCATTGTCGATGGGCAAATCGTTCTGAACTCATCTCTGGCCGATATTACTTCCAGTGGCCAAACTCTGGAAGATGCTTTCGTCGAAGCAGCAGGCAAAGACGCCGACGGTTCTCTCGATGGAGCACTGGAATGGCTGTAAAACCAATCCCTTTCGCTCTATTGCCCTACATGCGCCAGGCTTGGTGGCGCAAACTTGAACAGCAGGGCATCTGGCACGGCGCCAACACTACTCTGGTGACCATGCTGGCCGGTTTGGGCTTGTTGGGCGTCTTTTTCAGCTCCCTTTTTGCCTTCACAAGTTTGCAGGATGGAGCCGTCGATCGCGGCCTGATGGTACTGGAACAATGCCTCAACACCGTGTTGATGGGATGGCTGATTGTGCCCATCATGGTTGGATCCACCAGCGCCGAAGGCCGAGGTTTGCAACCGGTGCGCATGGGCCAGTATCCTCTGGGCGATGGTGATCTGATGGCCATTGGATTGCTGGGCCGAATGGTGCAACCGGTCTACTGGATCCTGATGGCCAGCTCCCTTTGTGTCTTGTGGCCGCTGAGCGCAGTGGCTCTACCAACTTTTGGCCTGCTGGCGGGGATCTTATTCCTGGTTTTCAGCGCTCTTCTGGCCTGGAGCATCGAGCTTTTCGGCAGTGCTCTTTTTTCATCCCGCCACGGTCGGGAAATGATGATGCTCGGCGTGCTCATCCTCCTTATCCCTCTGGGGTTTCTGGTGGCCGGTGATTTTTCCATGGACGATGAGGCCGTCACCTTCACTCTGGGCAGTCGCAGTGTTTTGCTCATCAACATGGATGGCAGTGAAGGTCTGCTCACGAAAATCAACATTATTTCGCCTGCGAGTTGGGTTACCAGTGCCGGCAGTGGCAAAAATATTGTGCAAAATATCTTCTTGCTGGTGGGAGTGGTGGGCTTGAGCAGTGTGCTGGCAAAAGTCAGTTTGCGCCGGGTCATGCTGCATCCGCCGAGCAGTTTGAGCAGTGGCAAAGGCGCTACCAAATCCATTGGAGGCGCCCCGTGGTTGCCAGTGGAACTGGGGCCGTTGGTGCTCAAGGAGATTCGCTATCTTACCCGGACCCTGGATCATTTGTTGGGTGTTGGTATGGGTGTGGCCGGACTTGTGTGGATCATGATCCGTCCAGACCACCTGATTTTCGTGCTTCCTCTGGGGGCGGCGAATATCATCCTCAACGAGGCTGCCATCCCCTTGAATATTTTTGGATTGGATGGCCCAGGTGCCGATCGATATCGGTTGCTACCCTTGAATGGTCGACAAGTTTTGCTGACCAAGAATTTGGCTTTCTTTGCCGTGGCTACTATCCAGTTGCTTCCCTTGGTCTTGGCTGGATTGATCAAGGGCGCCTTCGCTTTGACCCTCACAACGGTGTTTGCTTCGGCGGCTGTTTGTTTGGTGATGGCGGTGGGGGGCAATCATGTGTCCATCCATTCTCCGTCGCCCCGGGCATTTTTCAACTTTGATTCCAAGGAACAGGCTGGCGGTGGCCTGGCTCTTTTTCTTGCCATGGTGATTTGGGTCGTTCCCGCCGGTGTGTTTTTCGGACTTCTCTGGGTGGGGATGTGGGCGGTCTCGCTGGGGATGCTTGTGCTGTTGGTTTTTGCGGTTCTGATTTACCGGTGGCGCCTCTCTGGAGCAGGGCTGGCGTTTGAAGACAACGCGGAGACCATGCGGAGTCGGTTGGGCAAAGAGTGATGAGGTATTTCAGGCCGCTCCAAATCGCACATCCGGAGCGGCCCCTTGCATCATATCAACGCCATCAAGATTCCCGGCAAAAATCTACCGTGCAGACAAATCCTGCCACCCAATGATTTTATAATTGAGCCGATTTTCCACTTTTTCCCCGGAAACCTCATCCATCACCACCGTGAACATCTGCCGTCCCTTGATAGTGAAATCGCGGTCCCCATCCCTTGTGAATTGGATGGTGCCTTCATACACTCCCCGCATACTACCGGCCCGGTCCATGTCGCCGGTCATTTCCCAATCACCAACTTTCTCCCAACTCAGGAATTCAATATCGATGATGGCAGCCACGGTGCGGCCCTGGGAATTCACAACGGGTTTCCCCGAAAACATTTTAGCCGCGGTGATGAGCTCATCTTCTTTGGTGAAGAATTCATAAGTGGGTCCCAGTTTGCTGACCGCATCCTGGTTGAAGGTATAAATGAAGTCTTCATGCAACAGCTGTTCGTATAGACCCAAATCGCGGCCACCATAAGCCAGGGCGAAATTCAACATCAGCTCGTCGGCTGTGGGGGAGTTGACTTTGTTCATGGTTTCGAGCGGCTGCACCAAAGTGTTTTCCGTGCAACCTGTGAAACCGATCAGGATGAACCCAAGGATGACCATTCCCATCAAAATAGCGATGCTTGATTCCAAATAATTACGCATGACATGCCCTCTCTGCATCGTGGGGTCGAAGCAAATAGAGCGAGGATAACTCCTGGTCGTCTCGATGAATACAATCCGGTTGTGGGCAAACAGGCAACCGGAGTTGGGTGGGGTGACTGAGTCTGATATGACGTTAGGGCGGCGGAGACGGCAGGTCAAATGAAGTAATAAATGGTGGTCCTCACCCAACCAAAACTTCCAACTGATAAGGCAAAACTCTCTGCTTCAGCTCCTTACCCCAAGCATCAAAACTCCCACCATGATTCAATCGCGACCGGCCTACTAATTCCAACCACTGATTCTTGTCATAAGTTCGCAATCCATAACTATCATCAAAATGATCTTCCCCACGCGGTCGGGTCACAGTCAAATGGCTGATGGCCGTTTCAATTCGCGCCCGCTCAGTGCCGGGCTCCGGCGGTAAAAAGTTGATCAACTGGCTGACCTTGCAACGCCCCCGAGTGCCTTCCCAAACATCTTCTTCAGGAAACAACCAGTTGTAATCCGTCAAACTGATTCCAACCAGATAGACAGCCCCTGGACACAGGATTTCAGACATTTGATTCAAATGATCCAGCACCTCCTGATCGTTTTCCAAATGCCGGATGCTGTTGACGGGGTTGAAGGCAAAATCAACAGATTTTTTAGCCAGTCCACCAGCCATTGAGTCGGCCAGAAAATCCCTCATATCAGATTTGAAAAACTGAAATGGTCTGTCGAAACCACCACCCTTCATCCGCCCCCGTGCATACTCAATTTGCCCAAAATCCAAATCAAAACCCGCAACCCGGCGCCCTCGTCCCGCCGCAACCCGCAAGTATCGCCCAGTGCCGCAGGCAGGTTCAAACCAAAGCCGATCTTCCTGCAATACTCCTTTGGCAAAAAAAACTTCAACTCGTTCAAAAGCAGTCACTTCCAGCGCAGTGCCCGGGCTGTGCAAGATGTCATAAATCATCGGGTCAGCGTACAAACCCTGACGTTCATTCATAATCAGCTGTACCCCACAAAAACGGCAAAGACCAAAAACAGCGCCGACAATCCCATCAAAATCCCAAACAACGGCAGCATGAATTTCAGCCACTTGCCGTAGGGAATTTTCGCCAAGGAAAGCATGGCCATCAAAATCCCGCTGGTGGGGATGACGGAGTTGCTGAAACCATCGCCACAGGTGAAGGCAAAAACAGCCGTTTGTCTGGTGATACCAAGGATGTCCGAAAGAGGAGCCATCAACGGCACGGTGACTGCGGCTTGTCCCGACCCTGACGGAATCAGCAGGTTCAAGGTCGACTCAAAAAACAACATGCCAACGGCGGCCACGTACCGTGGGACATGGTTCAAAATCCCCGCTGCACCATAAACGATTGTATCCATCACCTGGGCTTCGGTAAGGACCACACTGATGCCTTTGGCAAATCCAACTACAAGGGCGGCGACCACCATTTCTTCCATTCCTTTGATGAAGGATTTGGTGGCATCCTGCAAAGGCAGGCGGGCAAAAATTGCAGCCAGAATTCCAATCAACAGAAATCCGCCGGCCATGTTGTCCATCCACCAGCCGTACTCCTGCACCGCATAAACGATGAACAGGAAAATGGCGCCGGATACCAGCAGGATCCAGGTGTGGTAGGACTGGTAGGGCACCGCGCCTTCACCGGCATCTTCAATTTCGAAAGGGTCGCCGGCCATGACCGACTTTGAAGGATCTGCTTTGATACGCTTGCCGTACATGATGAGATAAGTCACCGCCGCGGCCATGGCCACCACGAAGAAAACAATGCGCAAGGACATGCCGCTGGCCAGAGGCAATTCAGCAATACCCTGGGCCACATAAACCGTGAAGGGGTTGGTGGTGGAGGCGGCAAAACCCACTTCGGTGGCGACAATGACCAGGGCCATGCCGTAAACCCGGTCATATCCCAGTCGTTTCGAGACAATAAGAAACACCGGGATCAGGGGGATGAATTCTTCGCCCATGCCCAGTGTTGAGCCCCCGATTCCCAGGACCACCATCAGGACCATGGTCAGCACCGAGCTGCGGTCACCGAGCTTGCGCAAAAGACGATCAATGGCGGCGGTGATCACGCCGGTGCGCTGTAAAATCCCGAAGGTTCCACCAATGATGAAAATGAAGAAAATGATGTCCGCAGCGCCTTCCAGCCCACGGGGCACTGCGGCCAGAAAGGTGACAAACCCAATGGGTGAGGCCTTCCCTTCAACTTCATCCCCCAGCAAAGCACCTTCCAGGGAATAGTGCTTTTCAACTGGCTGATAGGTGCCTGGCACCAGCAGGGTGCGTTCTTTGCCTTCAATGATTTTGCTCTCGCGGTCATAGGTTCCTGAGGGAATTACCCAGGTCAGCAAAGAACAGGCAAAGATGACCCCAAGCAGCAAAACAAACACATGAGGGACCTGGAAGCGGGGGCGGGAAAGGGACAAGGCGAGACTCCTGTTGAGTTGGAGAAATCAAAGTTTCGCGGGATTATACTTCAAACAAGAGGAAATGGCTAAACGAATGCTATTTTCTCATTCAAATATCTCTCATACAAATCTTGATCATTCCAGCCCTTCAATGCAACAATCCCTCCCTGAATGCGAATACCATATTTGGTCCAATTCAAGGTCGGCCAGCTGGCTGCCCCGAGTTCATCCCCTGCCTGGAGGTCTCCTGTGAACCGCCTGACATCCCTCATCATTCTGACGGCCCTTCTGGCTGCCGGTGTTGCTTCGGCGGCCGTCGATTCGGCCAACTCACCCGGCTATGTTATGCGTTACGCGGACATCGGCGGTGGCCGCATCGTTTTCACCTACGAAGGGGACCTGTGGTTGGTGCCCGAAACCGGCGGCGACGCCCGGCGTATTACCAGCCACCCAGGCAACGAGATTGTGGGCAAGTTCAATGCCGATGGCACCCGGCTGGCCTTCACCGCAAGTTACGATGGCGGCACCGATGTTTATGTGATGGATGTGCCTGGGGGAGTTCCCCAGCGGCTCACTTATCATCCTTCGGGCAACATCATGGTCGATTGGTGTCCCGATGGCACCGCGGTGGTGGTGCGTTCGAATCGGGAATATCCATCCCGGGCCAGCGAGCTTTATCGCTATCCTCTGGACGGTGGCATGCCCACCAAATTGCCCCTCGATCGAGCCGGCCTGGCTTCGGTGGCGCCGGATCACAGCGGCATCGCCTACAATCGCATCGGCCGGGAAATGCGCACCTGGAAACGCTATGAAGGCGGCATGGCCCAGGACATCTGGGTGAAAGATTTCAAGAGTGGCGACATCACTCGCCTGACCGATTGGGCTGGCACCGACAACTTTCCCATGTGGGATGGTCG
>JAUUYW010000082.1 GCA_030590265.1 Candidatus Krumholzibacteriia bacterium | reverse complement strand
GACGATTTCATCTATGAGCAGAACGATGGTTCCAATGATGGAACCGATGGTGATCCAGATTCTGCCGGTGATGGTTTCGGCTTTATGGGCAGCGACTTTTTTGAAGGTTTTGATATAGGTGAATTCACCTATGAGGAACTCCTGGCATTGTATCTGGCGCAGTTGATCCCTGTGCCTTGATGAGAGCAACTGTGGCTTTGCCACTGATCAACATTGATGGCCCGACACCGATCCACTAACTCGCCAAGGGATACGGTCGATGAGAGAACATTTTGAAAAACCCAGGGACAATGATCCCAAACTGCTTCCCGATGTTGGTGGTGCCCGACCCATCAACTGGGTAAGGTTGGAGGAAATTGGAGATCTCCATTTCCATGCCTCCAGTTTTTCCAGTGCCCTGGATTATTATCATCAGGTCTATTCCACACCGGCATTCTCCCAGATGCCCGTTATGGACAGCTTGAGTGTATTGCGTAAGTCAATTGACTGCATGATTTTACAGGGAAATCTCCATGGTGCGGAAAACCTATTGAATCGCGCTGAAGATATTCTCGCTTCAGGTCTCGATACCATTGACAACTCTGAATTGGCCGTTGTGCGCGCCCGTTTCCAGGTCAGGCAAGCCTTCTTTTTGCGTGAAACATCCCAATTGCATGAATGCCTGCGCATGGCCAAAAGGGCTTTTGCTGTGCTGGCATTGACTGATGAACACAAAGAGGTTGCCCGTCTGCAGGCCATCATGGGCATCGCCCACCATCGTCTGGGACGTTTGGAAAAAGCCGAAGAGTTTTACAGTGACAGTCTGGCCACCTACCGCCGGATCGGGTTTGACCTTGGTGTGGCTAATATTCTCAACAATCTGGCCCTTCTGAAGAAAAACAACTGCCAATGGGAGCAGGCTTTGTCCCTCATGGGAAAAGCCACCAGCTTGGCCAATCAAATTGGGGCCAGCCATCTCTTGCCTGGTTTCTTCCTGAATCAGGGTATTGTCCTGTCCAAAAGCAACCGCTTGGGAGAAGCCAAACCACTGCTGGAAAAAGGCCGCAATCTGGCCCGCAGTCTTGGCGACCGTCTTAACCTGTGTCGTCTCAGTCTTGCTTTGGGGCGCTTGGAGTTTTTGTCTGGTCGTCTGGCCAGGAGCGAAGAACTTCTCCTGGATGGTAAAATCCTGGCCGAGCAAAACCATTATCTGCGTGAAGAAATTATTTCTGATGAATATCTCGGTGATCTGCTGCAAAGCCGCGGACAGTTCGAAAAAGCCATGTTCAACTATGAGTTGGGTTTGGAAAAGAGTCGAACCATTGCTACCGGTAACGATCTGGAAGGTGAATTGCTGCGCCGCATCGGCGAAGCCCATCTGGCTTCCGGAAAATTCCAGGATGCCATTGCCGTATGCCAGGCTGCCATTTCTGTTTGTGAACAATGTGGTGAAATCTATGAGTTGGGCTTCTGTCACTTGGTTCTCGGCAAAGCTTATGCCGGTCTGAATGACCAACAACAACTGACCCATCATTTCCAGGAAGCGATCTCTGTTTTCCGGGACCAGGAACTGTTGACCCAGTGGTGCATCTGTATTCTGGAATTCACCACCCAGCAGCGTGACAACGCTTCCGAGGCTGTGCTTCTTCTGCTTCGTCGCTATCTGATGGATGCCCAGGAACGAGGCGCCAGCAGTGTCAGTGACATCATGCTCTGCCGTATTTTGGAATCATTGGCCAAGGTGCAAATCCAGCTGACCCAATTTGATGATGCTCTGCTTTCCGTGTTCGAATTGGAAAGACACGCTGCCGGGCTGGAGAATCCCGAATTGGACCATTCGGTTGTGGCTTTGCGGGACCGAATTGAATTGGGTTTGGTTGGCGGCGTTGATTCGGCCGACAGCCATCTTCAGGCTATTTCCAGTATTCCCGGACTTTTTGCCGCCAGCGACTCTTCGGTACCCAGGAATCTGGAGTCGGTTTTGGCCGCAGGTGTGGAGAGGGTGGAAGCTGACAGCGGGTTTATTGCCATGGTTGATGCCTCATCAACTGAAAATAATCTGCGAATTGTTTCACACTCCGGTTTGACAGAAAATCTGGCCCAACAGCTAATGAATTGGTTCGGCCGGCAGTTGGCGGAAGATTCCAGCAGTGGGGTCACCTTCTTTTCCCGCCTTGGGAGCAATGACCGCCTGATTCAGGATGTGCCGGCCTTGGCATCGGTGGCTGCCACCTGCGTTTTCATGCCCATTGCCTTGAATGGTCAGCACTTCGGCATGCTCTTTTTGGGCAAAGAGCCTCAGGATGATACAAGTGTTGGATTTGGACGCAATGCACTGGATTTCCTCACTACTTATATGGGTTTCCTGGCCCTTTTCATGTCTGAAAAAAGCAAGAAAATCGAAAATCTTGAACTGGCCACTCCCATCCAAAGGGTGGAGAGCTTTGAAAACATCATCACTCAGAGTGATCGCATGTTAGAAGTTCTGGGCTTGGCACAAAAAGTTGCTACCAGTGATTTGACTGTGCTGCTCAATGGCGAAACCGGTACCGGAAAAGGGCTTCTGGCTTATTCCATTCATGCCCTCAGCAAGCGCGCTGATCAACGATTCCTGCAAATCAATTGTGCAGCCATACCCGACGCTCTTTTGGAAAGTGAACTTTTTGGTCATGTAAAGGGTGCTTTTACCGGTGCCGATGCTGACAAAACGGGTTTGCTCCAGTCCGCCGAAGGGGGCACTGTTTTTCTGGATGAAATCGGTAAGATGCCTTTGAGTATGCAGGGCAAAATGCTTCAATTCCTTGATTCCAAGGTTATTCGGCCCGTGGGTGGCACCAAGGAATTTCTGGTGGACATTCGTTTGGTGGCCGCTTCCAAAACCGACCTCAAGGTGGCAGCCCAGGAGGGACGCTTCCTGGAGGATCTCTACTATCGTCTGCTTGATTTCCCTCTGGTTATTCCACCATTGCGGGAACGGTTGGATGATGTGCAGCTTCTGACGCGCCATTTTGTGCAGCGCTTTTCCCAGGAAATCGGAACTGGATTGATGGCTATTGACCACCAATTCATGGACTTGCTGACCGGATCCCCTTGGCCTGGGAATGTCCGTGAGTTGGAAAAAACTCTGAAAAGAGCCATAGTATTGGCCCAGGGTGATGGCGTTTTGCGACCGGAACATTTGCCAACAGCCATGCAGGACTCGGTGGCTTCCGTTTCTCCGATTTCCGATCAGGTTGTTCCTTTGCGCGATACCCTCGCTACCATTGAATGCCGGGAAATCAACAGGGCCCTGCAAGTTTCCCGAGGGAACAAGAGCCAGGCGGCCCGTTCCCTGAAGATCAGTTATCCCAACCTTCTGAAGAAAATCCGTCATTACGGTATTGTTCACAATTAGGCATCCGATGTTCTGTAAAATTTCTGATTTCCTTTTGATGTGACTGTGAATAATTTTAATAACGTAACCCGTTTAATTAAAGAGGGTTACGTTTTTTTGTTAAAAAGTGTAAACAAAGTTAATAGTTTGGTTGTTTTCTTCCATTTGTCATGGATAGGCCATCCCTGTAACTTGTTGAATTTAAACAAAATAGAAAGTTTCTGAAGACTTCTGTTTTTGGAATGGTCCCTGCTTCAATCAACAATGAAGGGGTGACATTACAGGGAACCTCTTTAAAAGAAGAATGAATATCGTGAATTCGGGAGGCGTTGAGGTTTTTTCCTTTAAGCTTACCGGCCAAGAGGAAGTTCTCAACAAGTTGTGTTGGCAGGATGATTGTCAAGAGGTGGGGTCTTTACAATCATTCCTGGCTGACGAGAAAGAGAACTGAAGCTCACCCTTCCGATTCACGATTCTTCTCAACGGATCCTAAAAAAGAGCCCTTCTGATTTTGAAAAGGCGAGATTTTAAATCAGAAAGCCGCAAGGCAGGGCTCTTTTTGCTTGCCTATCCCCATTGAAACCAAATTTTGATTTTTGTCCCCTTTCGGGGAACTTGTCCCACATTTCGCACATCATTTTCCTCTTTTAAAAACCCAGTTTATCCAAAATCAGAGCCTGATTGCCTGGTTGACGCAGTTCTTTACAGTGTTTTGGCACTTACATAACTTGTTTTGTTTGAATGAAATACATGTTTATTTGATTCTTGCCTTTCATTGAGTGGACCTGTTCTTCATCGATTGTCCTGCAGATTGGCCACAATTCTTGGGTTGGCACGTCTCCTGCCTATACACAGTTGTGGAAACGAATTCCCGACGATCCCGGAGGTGGAGAGATGAACAAGGTCAATGCACAGCATCTTGATGGATTTCAAAAGACCAACCGCCATATGGTGCAAATGGGAGTCCTGGGGCTTGTTCTTGTTTCAATGATGCTGCTCGGTGGCTGCGAAACAGAAGATTGTGTCAATTGCATCGAGCTTCCTCCGCCAGTTGTTCCCACGGGTGTGCACAGCATCAGCGGCGACAATGAAATCATCGTCAAATGGTACGACATTTCTTACTTCCCCTACGATGGCACTTTCAATGACAACGTTGCCAGCTATTTGATATACAGCCGGTATTATACCGAGGGCGACGACGAAATTCCCAACCGAGAATTTTTCTACATTGGTGAGGTTGCCTGGAACGAGAATTTCAATATTGACACTGGTCTTCACTCTTTTATCGACACCGAAGCGGTCAATGGCGAACGATACGAATACGCTGTGGCTGCAGTGAATTCCGCCGGTCGCGAAAGTGCTCTCAGTTATGAATTTGTCATCGACGCTCCTCTGCCTCACAGCTTGGCCCCAGTGCGACTTTACAATCACGCTTCTGCGCCTCAATGGTCAGCCTTTGACTTCAGCGAGATGGATTTTGGCCGAGACCAGCAGCAACCCAACTTCAATGCTGATATTGAAATCCATTACCAGGGCGCAGTGCCCTACGTCCACACTGCTCGCGGAGGCGTTTATCTACAGGATTTTGGTGTTTTCATCGACAATTCCGGCGAACTGATATTTGAAGGTGTTTCCTGGGCGCCTGCCGAGGGCTACTCCAGCACCGGAGTTATCGAGTTGATTCCCGGCCATATTTACGTAGTTGAGCTTGACGACTATCCCCACGGCATCCACTACGCCAAATTCGGTGTGCCGGGAATTGAAACCAATTATGTGGAAATTGTCTGGGCATACCAGACCATAGCCGGTTTGCCCGAGTTGTCGGTTCCAGAAGATGACGGCAACAATGTCAGCACTCCGGAAATCATCAGTCTTTAGAATGATCAACCTGGAAAGGAGCGTGAAGAAATGAAAACACGGAAAATGAACAAACTCCCAAGCCGCCCCCAGGAAAAGGTTCTGGCAGGCCTCTTCACCCTGACCTTCATGCTGTGTGCGCTGGTTTTCTCCCCAGGGCAGGTCTCAGCTTCCACCAACGAATTCGATTACTCATCGCAAACCTTGCGGGTTGGCGTCTGGATTGATGGGCTTGATGATGGCGATGTTCTGGACAAGGGCGAAAAAATGGCTGTGGGTTTCCAAACCAATGAAGATGCCTACGCCGTGGTTTATCGCATCAACACCGAAGGTCTGGTGACTGTTCTATGGCCCCGCAGCCGCATGGATGACGGGTTTGTTTTTGGCGGCCATGAATACTTGCTGCCCGTGACCGGGGCACGCCGTCTGGTTGCCTCCAGCAGTTCAGGCGAGGGTTTTGTGGAAGCAATTATTTCTCGCTATCCTTTCGATTTGCGCGACCTGGCCTTGGACTTCCACCATGAGTTCGAAGCGGAGAAAATGGAGTTTTTCGTTGTCGGTGATCCTTTTTTGGCCATGAACGAGGTTAACTTTGCCATCACCGGAATGGAAGATTCTGGTGATTTCGTGGTCACCAATTACCTGAGTTATTATGTGCATGAAGAAGTGGAACACCCACGATATCTTTGCGGCCAGTGCCACACCGATGATGATTTGGCCATGAATCCCTACGATGATCAATGCACCATTGATATTTCCTACGACTATGGCTGGGAAAATGACTGGTATGTGGAATATGGCTATTATCCCATCTACCATAATCCGGTCTACGTATACATCGATCCCTGGACCTATCGGCCTTGGATCAATTTCTGGTATGAACCCTATTACCGCTGCACTTATTATCCTGGTTATCAGTGGAGATATGCTGCTTATACCTGGTGTGATTCCCCATATTATGGAACCCATGGTGGTCGCGTAAAAACTGGGCGGGGCCTGTACCAACCACCAGTTTTGAAGGATGGTTCCCGATCACCGAGGCAAAAGACTCGCGACTACGGCAGGGTATCTGACCGAATTGCTCAACGGGGTCCAACTTCCCGCGAAGTAGACAATATGCGGCAGAAACAACCTGCTGTGCGAAGTGACCGGGATGGCGCGCGTGGTGGTCAGTCGATTCGGCCGGATGATCGTTCCACGGTTGTTCGAGGTGAAAAACCAATGGTCCGGCCGCGACCCACTATTGACAAACCTGTACGCGGATCTTCCCGCGGTGGATTGCAAATCAAAAATGTTGAAGGCCGCCGTCCCCGATCCGATTCGCCAACACAGGTCGGCTCACGGCAGGATCGAGATGCAGTTCGTACCATGCCGGTCTCAGGCCCAGGGCGGGGTTATCCTGCCAACCGATCAGGACTGCCTTCTTCTGGAAACTCCACTATTGGCGGCAGAAGCCTCCCCGGTTCGAACGGTAGTAGCAGCGTCAAACCTTCCAGCAGAGCTGATGGCGGACGCCGGATCAAACCCGTGGAACCTCGAAAAAAGGGCACTCGTATTTGGAACAGCGGTTCCAGCAACCCAAACAACAACCGTAATTCGGGTCGAAGTGTTGAGCCACGAAGGAATTCTGGGAGTGGACGCTCTTCCGGAAGCACCGTCAAACCCAGGAACAACACTGGGCGCAGTGGTAGCAAAAGTGGCAGCTCATCCCAGGTGAAACCAAGATCCGGCAGCAGTGGATCCAAGTCTCGAAGTTCTGGCTCCAAGGTTAGAAGTGGCAGCAGCAGTGGATCAAAAAGCAGCTCCGGCAAAAGCTCAGGAAGCCGCTCTTCCGGCGGTTCCTCAGGTAAAAGCAGATCCGGGGGCGGCAGCTCCAAATCCAGTCGGGGCGGCGGTTCCTCTGGTAGAAGATAAATGATAATTGCGTTGTGTGTTGGTGTTTTCCCCCCATCACCCAACGGCCGAAAAGAGACCAGATTCTCGAAGAGGTTGGCACCAAACGAGAAGGATGGCGGTTCGACCGGTTGGGGACATCAGCGCATGAAGGAGAGCCCGGCGAGGGAATGTCGATCAGGGGTGACAGACACCCCGCTTGGGCTCTCCGGATTTTTCAAAGGACGCCTGGTTCGGGCCACTCGAGAGGGTGATTGACCCGAGCGGGCGACCTTCCTATAATGCCCGGCAATTCGGTATATAAACCAGAGTTGTTCCGAAAGGTCAGTTTTTGATGCGAAGCCCCCTAATCCTATTGGTTTTATTTCTTTGCGGGTTGATTGTCTGGGCGCCGCAGGTTTCTGCCGCTGATCAATCAGATTCCAGCAGCTTGGCCGGGATCATTGAGCAGGGTCTTCCTGTTCGGATGCAAAACCTTCTCGTGCATCGCAGCACACCTCTCAGGGATGATGGGGCCATCGGCTTGCAGCGAGGGCGCATGGCCGGGGAGAAAGCTCCGGATGCCCTGCACGCCATAGTCTTGATGTGTGATTTCAGCGATAGTCTTTTGTTTGGCCGGTTTGGCCAGGTACCTGGCGAATTCCCTCCTCCAATGCAATCCGAAATCTATTATTCCGCCCATGATTCGGTTTTTTTCGACCATTTGTTCGGAGATGTCGCCGACTATTTCCAGGATGTCAGTGGGGGAGACTTCACTTTCAATTACACCATTCATGCCCGGGTTGTAAATTTACCTCATCCCATGGGCTATTATGGGAATCACCCCGATAATGGTGAACAAACCATCCAATTGGCGGGCGATGTCGTGGATAGTCTGGATGGGGAAATCGATTTTTCCCTCTTCGACACCTTCATCCTCGTTCATGCGGGAGCCGGTGAAGAAACCGATATCCTCGGCAATTCCCCCGAACAGATTTACAGCAATTTCCTGGATTCAGCCGATTTTCAACGGGCCTTTGAAGATGGTGAGCTGGAAAATCCCTGGTTGCCCAGTGTCGATTTCGGACCTGATTCGGGCATCGACCAGGTCCTTATTCTTCCGGAATGCGAATATCAGGATCCGGTTGGTGGTTTTGGCGGTTTCTTCGGTAGCCTTGGCGTGTATTGCTTCGAGGTAGGATTACGCCTGGGTATGCTTTCCCTGAGCGATTTTACACCTTCGGGCCGGCCCGACAGTCAGGGTATCGGCGAGTTTGGTTTGATGGGGTATGGCCTCTTTGTGGGCATGGGGTGGATTCCGCCTCATCCCTGCGCTTTCAACAAACAACTGATGGGCTGGCTGGAGCCCCGGGTTGTGGACCCCTTAACTGCAAGTCAACAAATCCTGACTCCCTGCGAGCAAACCGGCAGCCCCAACGCGGCCTTGCGGGTGGAAATCACGGGACAGGAATATTGGCTTCTGGCCTACCGTCTCCAGGATCCCAATGGAAACAGGAAATATTCTTTTCCAGGCGATCTCAATGGCAACAATATACCCGATTTCTGGGATGCCGATTCTCCTGACGGTGATGGTGTTCCAGAGTTTGGCGTGAGCAAATTCGACCCTGCCACCGATACCCGAGAGCGCCTCGGTGGCGGCGAGTGGGATTTCTTCATGAGTGAAAACAGCGCCCGCGGCAAATATGACAAAGGCGCTGGCAGCGGAATTTACATCTGGCACATCGATGAAGGTGTCATCCAGGATGTCTTTGACCTGGATTCCAACCGGTTCAACGCCAATGCTGATCACAAGTCAGTTGATTTGGAAGAGGCCGACGGAATACAGGATCTGGATACCCGCGAGGGCAGTCCGTATATCCTGGGTGGCGACGACGACAGCTTCCGAGGTGAAGACAATAGTTTCTTCGGACCCGAAACCCTGCCCGATACCCGTTCCGCCACTGGGGCCAGAACCAATGTCAGTTTCCGGGAAATTAGTTCCGTGGTTCTGGATTCCACCTTTTTTGTGGCTGGGATTGATGATGAAGTCAGCCCACCTTACACTATCTGGGGTTTTGATTACGCCGATACAATGCTTTTCCAATTGGATACCGAAAGTGGCGCTGGAGCCGGGCCGGATATCCATGCCCGACGAGAATTTTCCCCGGGAATCAACCTGGGTGGAAGCCACATACTCTTGGCCGATCTGGGTGGAGCTGATGACGCCACGGAAGTCATCGTCACCGGCAGGCAGGGGGAAATCTTCGTCTTTGATGGTGATTTGAATGAATTCCTGGACCATGATCTTGATCCGACCACTGTTGAACCATTTGCTGTGGGCACCTACGCCGACCAACCGGTTCTTTGGAACCAGCCGGCTGCCGCGGGCGATTGGGACAGCGATGGTCTGCAATCGGAAGTCGTCCTTACGGGCCCTCGTGGGCTTTATGGGTTTGGAAGTGATGGAAATCCTCTGGTGGCCAACCCTGGTAATGTTGGTCTGTTGGTGGAAACCGAATCCTGCTCATTGCCGCCTGTTCTGATCCCTCGCGACAGAACCGCAGAATATACTGCCGATGAAGCTGTGGAAGCCGCGGGTGTTTTTGAAGAAATGGGTGAATCCCACTTGCGTCTTTATCATGGATTGCCAGCAACTTTGGGGCTGCATTTCAATCTGGGTGCAGTGCGGGTTGAGTCTCCGCCAGTGTATGCCTGGCAACAGATTGTTGTGGCGGTGCACGATACTGTGAGCAACCAGAGCCAGTTGATTTTCTGTGCCGTGGATGATTCACAGGTGCCCGGCACTCCTGTGATGGTGAGTATGGATCTTCCTTTCCGACCCGGCCATTTCCCCATTCAATTGGGATATGTGGACCATGAGGCAGAAGAGAATTCTTCACGATATGCTGTGGTGCCCGGGGTTGATGGCCAGGCAGTGACCTTGTTCTTCACTGAACATCTGGTTCAGGAAGGCGGTCCAATGGTCTGGAACAATGAGATCCGTGTGCTGTCTCCAGTTGCACCAGGTGGAGCTTTTGTCTCTGATGGTGTGCTGGGCCGGGTGGGACACAATGGTTCCTGGAGTGATGGCTGGCCCCGCAGACCTGCTTCCACCATGGCTGTTGCTGCAGATTCCCTGGCTGGTGGACCGCTGGTGGCTGTTCTCCCGGATGCTGGAACTCCAATTCGACAATTTTTGTATCCCGTGCTGGATGGGCGAATACTGGCCCTGGGCATGAAGGGTGAAAGCCTTGAAGGTTGGCCGACTGTTGGGCCGGCCCGCAGTGTGGCCACACCTGCTTTGGGCGCCGTGCTGGGCCAATCCACTCTGGATCTGGTGGCTCTGGGGACTTTTGAAAGAATCACGGGCCTGAATGACGGCCAGTTGGAAACCACAGATATATCCACTCTTGTGATCTGGTCTGACGTGGCCGAGAGCGATCCTCTTTGGCCCATGTGGGGTGGCTCACCCTGGCGCAACGGGTCCTGGGATATGACAGCTTGGGCTGGCTCTTCCGGGCAAGCCGAAGGTCCTGGCCTGGTCCCGGGCAGCCATATCTGCTATCCCAGCCCTTTGGGCAGCGAGCCCTTGAATGTCAGAGCCAGTGTCAGGACCGCTTCCCAAGTGCGGGCTTTTGTCTATAATTTGGAAGGGGAAGAGGTGGCTTCAAGCCAGTGGCAGCCAGTGGTGGCCGTGGATCCTTTCACGATCACTATTCCTTTGGATGACGTCGCTTCAGGGATGTATCTTTGCCGTGTGGTGGCCAGCTCCACCGCAGGCCAGGAAGACAGCAGTGT
>JAUUYW010000157.1 GCA_030590265.1 Candidatus Krumholzibacteriia bacterium | reverse complement strand
TTCGCTGCCGGCTTTGACCTTGCTGTCTTCACCATCAAGAGTGGCGCTGGCAGCAGCAGCTTCGGCCTTGGGTGCCTTGGCCATTTCAACAGGCTTGTCAGCACCTTCGCTGCGCTGGCTGCGACCCTCTTCGATGGCTTCGGCCATGGTCCGGGCAAACAAAGTGATGGCGCGAATGGCATCATCGTTACCCGGGATGGGGAAGTCCACCAGTGTGGGGTCACAGTTTGTATCCACAATACCGATCACAGGGATACCCAATTTGCGGGCTTCCTTGACAGCGGTTTCTTCTTCGGCTGTATCAACAACAAAAACTGCACTGGGTAATTTGGTCATGTTGCGAACGCCACCGAGGTTTGTGTTCAGCTTCTCGAATTTGCGGCTGAATTCCAGCTGCTCCTTCTTGGAAAAGTTCTCGATGCGACCATCATTCATCATCGCTTCGATCTCTTCGAGCTTCTGGACACTCTTGTAAATGGTTTGGTGGTTGGTCAACATACCGCCGAGCCAGCGCTCGATCACGTAAGGCATGTTCACCCGATCAGCATATTCCTTGATGGCAACCTTGGCCTGCTTTTTGGTACCAACAAAAAGCACGGTGCCGCCTTTGGCCGAAACGGTTTTCAGGAAGGCACTGGCCATGTTCAATTGGCGCAGGGTGCGTTGCAGATCGATGATATAGATGCCACCCCGGGCAATGAAAATGTAGGGTTTCATTTTGGGGTTCCACTTGCGGGTCTGGTGCCCGAAGTGCACGCCTGCTTCGAGCAGGTCTTTCAGTCCGACTTTAGCCATGATAGCCTCCACTTAAAGGTTGAGCCTCCCCCACCATCATTGAACCGGAACAAACACTGAAAAAATGCAATCTCGCAAGAATGCAAAAAATCTAGTGCCACCTGGTCCCGCTCTCCGGCAGGGTGTGTATTGTTGATCCGCCCGACTCCCAAAAGAGACGGGCAAATCTTTATATCCCAAGCTGAAACTGAAACGATGTTTCGGTTTAACGCTTGGAGAACTGGAACCGCTTGCGAGCACCGGGCTGACCGTATTTTTTACGTTCGACCATACGGCTATCGCGAGTAAGGAAACCATGCTTGCGCAAGGCTTTGCGGTTTTCTTCGTTGGCCACGACCAGTGCCCGGGCCAAGCCGTGACGCAAAGCGCCGGCCTGACCGGTGATGCCGCCACCCTTGACCGTGCACCAGATATCGAATTCGCCTTCAACGCCCAGACGAGTCAGGGGCATGAGGGCTTGCTGACGCACAGCTTCGCCAAAGTACTCCACAACCTCACGGTTGTTGATTTTGATCTGCCCCGTACCCTGGGTGACCCACACCCGGGCGACGGCGGTCTTTCGGCGACCTGTGGCGTAATACCGCTCTTCCAACTTAGTACCTCCATTAGTACTGAAATCTATGCGCCCCTTCTCAACAGATTGAGGGCGTCAATGGTCTACAGTTCGACAATCCTGGGCTGCTGGGCACCTTGAGTGTGCTCGCTGCCGGCATAAACACGCAAATTCTTCAACTGGGCAATACCCAGTTTGGTCTTGGGCAGCATGCCTTTGACGGCGCGCATGACGACCTCTTCGGGACGGGTATCCATGAGTTTCTTCATGGTGGTGACCTTCTGACCACCCATATAACCGGTGTGGCTCAGATAAACTTTTTTCTCACGTTTCTGGCCGGTGAGTTTAATCTTGGCGGCGTTCAGGACGATGACATTGTCACCCATGTCCAGGTGGGCCGTAAACGTAGGCTTGTGTTTTCCCCGCAGGAAAATGGCCACCTGGGTGGACAAACGTCCCAGCGGGATGTCTTCGGCGTCAATAACCAGCCAGTCTTTGCTGATTTCGTCCAGTTTCATGCTATAGGTCTTCACTGAATTTTCTCCTCAGACAGTCGGTTTAACCCGACTTCACCACAAAAACACCCACCGAACATACGACAGCGACCCGGCGCCACCCGTTTTCGGCAGATTAGTATAAACTGTTTTGCTGCAACAGGTAACCCCCGGCCGCGCCAAGGCTTTCCGAACAAATCGGAGGGATTACACGACCAGAAAATCGGGGATCCGGCTGGTGCAGGGCAGGTAACTTAGTAATAGGACAGTCGATTGTCAAGAACCCGAGAAGGGTTCTTATCAGGAATTTGGGGCTATTTCCAGACCTTTGCCAAACTTTCTCCATAGGGCGGACGAACCACCCCGTGCTCCGTGATAATTGCCGTAATCAAATCATTCGGAGTCACGTCAAAAGCCGGATTCCAGCCTCCCACTCCTTCGGGCGTTGCCCTTCGTCCATGAAATTCATGCACTTCGTTGGGATCACGCAATTCGATGGTAATATCATCCCCCGTGGCGCAGGCCGCGTCAAAAGTCGATCCCGGTGCAGCCACATAAAACGGCACCCCATGCCGATTGGCCAGCACGGCCAAAGGGTAAGTCCCAATTTTGTTGGCTGCATCACCATTGGCAGCAATGCGATCGGCCCCCGTGATGACAGCATCAACTTTACCCAGGCGCAGAATGCTGGCAGCCGCTGAATCGCATATCACCGTAACTTCGATACCCTGATTCTGCAGTTCCCAGGCCGTTAGCCGGGCTCCTTGCAAAAGGGGGCGGGTTTCATCAGCGATCACGCTGATGGTTTTGCCTGACTCCTTGGCTGCGAACACAACTCCGACAGCGGTGCCATAACCACCTGTGGCCAGGCCGCCGGCGTTGCAATGGGTCAGAACCGTGGCAAAATCCGGCAGCAGTTTTTGACCGTGCATGCCCAGACTTCGGCACATGGCCACATCCTCATCCAACACTGTCCGGGCTTCGGCCAAAAGGTTGGCGGCAATTTCATCGGCAGGCTTGCCTTGGTCAACCAATTGTTCGGCCAACGACCCCAGACGATTCAGGGCCCAAAAAAGGTTGACCGCAGTTGGACGGGTGGCGGCCAATTGCTTTCTATCCTTCTGAAAGCGGGCCAGGATGTCAGCAAGTTGGTTGTTTTTCTCCATGGCCAAACGCCAGGACAGCACCAAACCGAAACCTGCCGCCACTCCAATGGCCGGTGCCCCGCGCACGGCCAGTTCACAGATGGCCTGGCACAGGCTGGTAATATTCCCGCACCGTCGCCAGGCGATGCGCTCCGGCAACAGGGTTTGGTCGATGAGCACCACTTCCTGGTCGTCCCAGGTCACAACAGGGAAAGGAAAGGGCAGAGCGGTCATGTCAGCACCTCACGACAGAGATTTGGTAAAAATCGAACGCAGGGTCTCCCCCAACAAGGACAATGGCAAACCCATAACATTGAAATAACAGCCCTGGACACCACGGACCATCAACGCGCCAAAACCCTGAATGCCGTATGCTCCAGCCTTATCCATGGGTTCTCCGGTGGCCACGTATCGAACGATCGCATCTTCCTCAAGGGAGAGAAACTCCACGTCGGTGGCTTCGTGAAGCGCGATGCCCGGTAGACCGGCAGGTCCACCACAAAGGGCTATGGCCGATATCACGGTGTGACACCGTCCGGATAGCCGCCCCAGCAATACCACCGCGTCATCAACATCCACTGGTTTCTCCAGGATATCACCATCCAGAACCACAATGGTATCGGCCCCCAACACCAAACGACCAGGGTGAATCTCAGCAACGGCCCGGGCTTTGGCGGCGGCCAGTGTTTCGGCGTAGAGATGAGGCTTGGTATGCAAGTCGGTCAAAGTGGCTGCCAAATCGGCCTCCAAATCGGGAGCCGGGATAATCTGAAAGGGAATCCCTGCCACCTGGAGCAACTCAGCCCGGCGGGGTGAGCGGCTGGCCAGGACCAATTCAAAGTCGGCAGGCAAAGAAACAAAAGGAGTGGTGATCACGGGTTGCCCTCACAAGGATGGTCGCGGTCGATGATCAGGGTTACCGGACCCTGGTTCTTAAGGCTGA
This sequence comes from Candidatus Krumholzibacteriia bacterium, assembly GCA_030590265.1. GTDB lineage: Bacteria > Krumholzibacteriota > Krumholzibacteriia > LZORAL124-64-63 > LZORAL124-64-63 > LZORAL124-64-63. The sequence continues at coordinate 3,537 of JAUUYW010000157.1, read as the reverse complement.
CATTCATGGAAGCGCCGAATTCCCCTTCACCCACGGTGGGCCATTGCTGACGCAGAAGAACACCAAATCGGTCATACAAGGAACGGGCTTCATCCGGAGGAGCTGATCCGATAAAACTGGGACGCATACCTTTATGGCAATTCCCGTACAAGGTGAACTGGCTCACCAGCAAAATGCCACCACCCACATCCTTGAGTGACAGGTTCATCTTGCCCTGGTCATCGGTGAAGATGCGCAGGTTGACCAGTTTATTGACCATCCAGGCCAGTTCGGTTTCCGTATCGCCGGCGGCAAAAGCCACCAGGACTACCAGTCCACTGTCGATGGAACCACTGATCTGGCCGTTGATTTCAACCTGGGCGGGCCCACTTCTTTGCACTACGACACGCATGTCAGTTCAACTGGTAACGTTGGATGCTCTGCACCCCACGCACCTTGCCGATGGAAGTCAGGATTTTTTCCAGCTTGTTCAAGCTGTTCACCTCTACAACCAGCGTCACTGTGGACATATCCCCCTCCGCTGAAAAATTCCCACTCTGGATGTTTGTATTGGTCTGATTCAGAACCTCGCTCACATCCATCAACAGATTTTTGCGATCCATGGCCTGGATGATGAGCTTGACCAGAAAAGTCTGATCCGGCGCCACATCCCAACTCACATCAATGCGGCGCTCGGGCCCCAGGTTGGGGTCATTGAGGTTGGAGCAGCCCGCTCGGTGCACCGAAACACCCCGGCCACGGGTGATAACACCCACAATGGAATCACCGGGAATAGGCTGGCAACAACGAGCGTAAACCACCATCAGATTGTCCACCCCGGCAACCCGCACTCCGGTGCTGCTGCGCCGCAAAAGGGAGTCGTAAAGCTCTTTGCCCTTGGCCAGAACTTTCTCCGCCGCAGATTCGTTGCGGGGCGTCAACCGGCCAATAACCTTGGCATGATTCAAGTCTCCGCTGCCAACGGCAGCCAGGAGCTTGTCCAACTCGCTGTATCCCATTTCCTGGGCCACATCCACCAAATCCTTGTCAATTTTCAAGCGCAAGTGCGCCCGTGACAATTCGCGCTCCAGGATTTGCCGGCCAAGAGCCACACTCTCGGTGAACTTACTGGTCTTTAACCAGCGACGAATATGATGCTTGGCCCGTCCCGTTTTGACGATTTCCAACCAACTGGCACTGGGATTGGGTGTTTTGCTGGTGAGGATTTCCACCGAATCGCCGTTGCCCAGTTCCGAACGAAGGCTGACGATGCGACCATTGACCTTGGCGCCAGTGCAGCGGAAGCCTACCTCAGAGTGGATTCGGAAAGCAAAATCCAGGGGGGTGGCCCCGGCCGGTAGTTGAAAAACATCGCCACCCGGGCTGAAGACAAAAACCTCGTCCCGCAGGAAATCACTCATCATCGTATCCATGTACTCACGGGGATCCAAGACATCTTCCTGCCAGGCCATGATCTGTCTCAACATGGTCACCATCTCGCCCAAGCCGGCTGCATCCGAGCCTCCACCTTCCTTGTAACGCCAATGAGCAGCAATGCCCAGCTCAGCACGCTCGTGCATTTCGTTGGTGCGGATCTGCACTTCAATGTACTTGCCCTGGGGTGTGCGCACCGTGGAATGCAACGATTGGTACATGTTGGGCTTGGGCGTGGCAATAAAATCCTTGATGCGATCAGACAAAGGAGGGAACAGGGTGTGCAGTTCACCAAGGGCATGATAGCAATCGGCTTTGGTGTCGACGATGATGCGCAGGGCCAGCAAATCGTAAACCCGTTCCAGGCCAATTTCCTGGACCTCCATCTTGCGGTAGATGGAATAAAAATGTTTGGGACGGCCGGTGATGGTGCACTTGACACCGGACTCTTCCATGCTCTGGCGCAATGGGACCAGAAGTTTTTTGATCAGCCGTTCACGTTCCGATCGGGTTTGGTTGATGCCCCGTTCAATTTCAAAATACTTGCCGGGCATCAGGACTTTGAAAGCCAGGTCTTCCAGTTCCCATTTGATCTTGGCAATACCAAAACGGTTGGCAAACGGTACATACACATCCATGGTTTCCTGGGCGATGGCCTGTTGCCGGTCCTCCTGGAGAAACTCAATGGTGCGCTTGTTATGCAAACGGTCGGCCAGCTTGATCAGCACCGTGCGGGGGTCATTGGCAATGGACAAAACCAGTTTGCGGTAAGTCTCGGCCTTGCGGGCCTCCTTGTTGACTTCTTTCAAACCACTGATCTTGGTGACACCCTCCACCATGTTGGCCACTTCGGGTCCAAACCGATCGACAATATCCTTATTGGTGTATTGAGTATCCTCCACCACATCGTGCAACATGGCGGCGATGAGGGTGTCGACATCCATGCGCAGATCGGTCAGAATATTGGCCACGGTAATGGCATGAAGAAAGAAGGGCTCACCGCTTTTGCGCAATTGATCCTGATGGGCCAGTTTGGCAAAATGAAAAGCTTCCCACAGTCGATCCTGGTCCGCCTGGGGATTGAAAACCTGGACTCGATCCCAAATGCCTTCCATGATGGTTTGGCAGAGTTTGGGTTCGCCACTCATGATGATTCGGCAGGCTTGATATCCACCAGCAACTGCTGGACCGGATCGTATTGGCCATGACGTGGCCGGAAGGTGCTGCGCCCTACCTGGAAAAGAACATCCCAGCGGCGATCAAGGATATCCTGAGAGGAAAGTTTTTCAAAGGCCAACATGCGCCGCCAGGCATCACCGCTGCCGAAGGAAACAAATTCGCGACTCAGGGCCGGGGTTTCATCGGTGTTGGCCACCGCTGGCCCCCGGAAAGCAAAACGCAGATGAGCACCACCACTGAGGGGTGTGGGCTGGCGTTGAAGCTGCAAATTGTTGCAGCGGAAAATGGGTTTGCGGTTGCCCGAACCAAAGGGTTCCAGATGTTCCATTTCACTCACCAGCCGGGCCACATCCCGGGAACAAAGCTCATCCATGCATAGACCCAAATCGTAGCCTTCGGGCACGGGGCCGGTGTTTGGCATCTCGCGCAGGGTTTGCAGAAAAGCTTCCCTGAAGGCCGGGATATCCCGGGCCCGCAAAGTCATGCCGGCAGCCTGGGCGTGCCCACCATATCGGATCAAATGCTCATTGCATTTGTCCATGGCCGATTTCACATCCACATGGGGCACGCTGCGGGCTGAACCACGGGCTTCGTCGCCTTCAACGGAGATCAGGATCACCGGCAACTGGTACTGTTCCACCAGGCGGGCTGCCCCAATGCCGATGATTCCTTTATGCCAGCCCCGGCTTTCCAGCACCAAGCCACAATCGCCCCGCTGCACGTAAGGCAAAGCCATATCCAGGGCTTCACCTTTGAGCAGAATATCCTGTTCCTTGCGGCGGGAGTTGGTGCGATCGGCTTCGGCTGCCAATTCCCGGGCGGTGCTTTCGCTTTTGGTCAGCAGAAGTTCAAGAGTCACAAATAGCGGCCGCAAAGGTCCCCACATACAAGATAGGTCACATGTCACATAATGTATCCAGCGCTGGCAAGCCTGCCCGGCGCGAT
>JAUUYW010000113.1 GCA_030590265.1 Candidatus Krumholzibacteriia bacterium | reverse complement strand
TCTTCCCGTTTGCTCGCCAATTCAGCATCCAGAGCCTCTTTTTCTTCCGCTTTACGCGAAGCCTCAGCATTCAGAGCCGCCTTTTCAGCAGCTTTTTTGGCCTTGGCGGCTTTGGCAACCTTGGTCATGGTGCCGGCCTTGGTGATCACAACCACCTTGGGTTTTGCTTTTGCCTTTTTCTTGGCCGCCTTTTTCTTGCTGACCTTTTTCTTTTTCTTTTTTGGTGCCTCTGGCTCTTCTTCTGGTTGAGGCCGTTCAAGAGGTTTCAGAGCAGCCACATTTTTCAGTTGATCGGGGTTCAGACCATGTGCCTTGGCATAGTTCTCCCGAGCCAGCTCTCGTTTGCGCTGAAAGACGGAATGGACACGGTCTACATCCGAGTCCTCCTCGACGCTCATATGGCTTTTGACCTCGTCCTTCATTTTTTCCAGAAGGGTCATAACCTGTTTGCTGTCCACACCATAGTGGCGTCCCAATTCGTAAACCCTGAGGTTTTTCGACAAACCCATTACCTCCAGCCGCATGGCTTTCGTCTGCCGACTGTCCGCAGCTTCGGCTCTCGGCCGAAGGCAAGCAGATTCAGTCGATCAGTTTCTTGATCCCCTTGATAAATCCGGGATCACTCAACCCAATGATGGCCAATTTGTTTCGCCCGAAGGCTTCGGCCAACTGTTCACTGGTCAGGGCGTCATCAATCAGCCCGGCCAGATTTTCAAATCGTTCAACTTTGCTCTTTTGAGCCGCTCCCATATCCGCCGCGGCAATCACCAAAACACGGCCCCGCTTGCGAACCAACTGTTCCACTGCGCTAAAACCCATGGCCAACCGCCCGGCCCTGCGCGCCAGCCCCAACAGAGCCAACAGTTTTGTAACATTCGTTTCGTTCATAACCCTTCGGACCGCGGCAATGGCCGATCCTAGTCCTCCAACTCTGTGTTGGCAAATGGATCAATTTTCTTTTCGTCTTCCTCATCGTCGCCCTCTGAATCCTTGGCGCCTTCTTCATCGTTTCCTTCAGGAAAATCCTTGAAGATGGCATCTTTATCAATGGGCGGATCTTCTGGATCAACAATATCATCAGCAGCTTCATCATTGACAAAAACGTCATCGGCAAACAGGGCTTCGTTTTCAGCAGCCTCTGCTTCCAATTCACTTTTGACGGTCTTTTCAATCATGCGACGCAATTCGTCACGAGTGGCCTGGGCCGTAGCCAGAAGACTGTCGGCACCTTCCGCATCCAGTCCCTCGATTCCGGCTAAACGCTCCAATTGTGTATCAGCCAGGTCGTCGATGGTAGTCACCGCAAAAGCTTCCAAAAGCACCAACAATTCATCTGTTACGCCGGGCAGATCGGCCAAAGGCATGGCCATTTCCTGGCTGACCCGCTGGCGAGTATTGTACTCCCGGGAACTGACCAGATCAATTTTCCATTCGGTCAGTTTGGCAGCCAAACGAACGTTTTTGCCCTCTTTACCGATGGCCTTGCTCAATTGGTCATCGTTGACGATGACAGTTGCTTCGTTGCGCTCATGATGCAGGATGATGTTGCTGACAACGGCTGGGCTCAGGGCCCGGCTGATCAGCAAACTGGGCTCGGCACTCCAAGGCACAATATCCACCCTTTCACCTGCCAGCTCACGGGTCACGGCCTGCACTCGGCTGCCCTTCATGCCCACACACGAGCCCACGGGATCAACCCGATCGTCATTGCTGCTGACGGCAATCTTGGAGCGGGTACCAGGCTCACGGGCAACACCCTTGATGGAGACAATACCTTCCTGGATCTCGGGGACTTCCTGATGGAACAGTGCTTTGAGAAAGCCGGGGTGGCTCCGTGAAAGAATAACTTGCGGCCCTTTGACCGAATCCAGAACTTCAATGATATAGGCCCGAACTGTTTTACCCTGCCCCAGGCGTTCACCCTTGATCTGTTCACGATAGGGCATCAGCGCTTCGGTGCGTCCGAGGTTAACCAGAACATTCCCTCGATCGACCTGCTGCACGGTGCCAACGATGATCTGGTCCACCCGGTCGCGAAATTCTTCAAATATTTGAGCCCGCTCTGCTTCACGCACTTTTTGCACCAAAATTTGTTTGGCAACCAGAATGGCGTTGCGACCAAAATCGGAAAGAGTCAGCATGTAGCGGACCTCATCCCCAATTTCCACTTCATCACCGAATTCAATCTCTGCTTCTTCAAGAGAGATGTCGGTGTCGGGATCATCGATCTCATCGACCACAGTCATGACCCGTTCCACGGTCATTTCCCCGGTTTCGGAATCCACATGGGCATCGATGTTGGCCTCGGCCCCCAGCTTCTTGCGGGCAGCAGACTGCAGCCCGGCCTCGAGGGACTCGATGATGATGGCCTTATCAATATTTTTTTCCCTGGTGATCTCACTCAGAGCGTTCAGGATATTGTGATCCATGCCTGGTTTCTCCTACGGCTTCGGCTCAGTCAGTCTTCTGGAGAAGAATCGCCATCTCCAGCTCTTGTTTTCTTGTTACCCGCTCGTGCGCGGGGACGATTTTTTTTCGGCCGCTTTTTGGCCAACCGCTTTTCCTTGCGGTCTTCTTTTTTCTGCCGACGGTCGGCGTTGATCAAGCTCTTGGCGTCAAAATCGGGCTCCAGGTTTGCTTCCAGAATTTCTGTTCGGCGCAATTCAACCACTTCAGGAGTGATCTTGCTGCCATCGGTTGAGGATGGTGGCTGAACCCGCACTGTTTTGCCGTCGAAGGAGAGCAATTCTCCCCTGACCCGTCGACTCTTGTTACCCTGGCGAACCTTCAGATCCACCCGTTGCCCCACCGCCTGCTCAAAATGACGATCCAGGCGCAAGGGACGCCGGATTCCTGGTGAGGAGACTTCCATCACATACTGACCGGGAAAGAGATCCGCCTCTTCCATCAAGAAGTTAATACTGCGGCCTGCCTTTGCACACTGCCCCAGCGAGATACCTTCTTCATCGTCTGTATCTATATAGACCCGGACCTGCAGGCGTCCCCCGCCTTGAAAAACCCGTATATCAAGAATCTCAAAGCCGTCGGCAGCCAACTCGGGCTCCAACAACTCCATCACCTTGATTGCCATTTGTTTCAGGTTGGGACGGACACGTTCTGCCACGGCCTGCCTCCAGTCCATGAAAAAAAAGAAGTGGACTTATGCCCACCCCAGCCGGTCCACCCATATGGGGGGACGATTTGAGATGGGGGGAATATACCCGCACCCAGATAGCATTGCAAGACAAAATCTGGAGCAAAGTGCCCTGTCTACAATGCCCTGAGACATTGAACTTACCCTGCCAACTCGCTTTGGTGCCGACCATGGTGAGTGGCCAGAGCCTCTTGGAGACGTTGTCCGGATGAACTTTTCAGTCCCGGATCCAGTTTCAGAATGCGACGACTGTCTTCGTGGCAGACCCGAATAAGGTCGGCATCGGCCAGGGGATTGAGCAATTGAAATCCGGGAGCACCATGCTGCCGGGTTCCCCAGGCTTCCCCTGGTCCCCGGGTTCTGAGGTCTTGTTCGGCCAAAGCGAAACCATCGTGGTTGGCAGCAAAGAAACTGATGCGTTGAAAACTGTCATCAGAAAGAAAGCCATCGCACAACAGATAACAGGTTGAGGCGCCAGTCCCCCTACCAATCCGGCCCCGCAACTGGTGCAACTGGGCCAGACCAAAGCGTTCAGGATTTTGAATCACCATGGCGGTGGCGTTGGGGACGTCGATTCCCACTTCAACCACCGTGGTGGCCACAAGAACCTGGATTTCCCCTGCCGAAAAGCCGGACATGATCTCTTGCTTCTCTGAACTCTTGAGACGCCCATGCAACAAAGCCACCCGCCATTCGGGAAAAACTTCCCGACTCACTCTCTCAAATTCCACAGTGGCGGCTTTCAAATCCTGGCCTTCGGTTTCTTCAATGACCGGATGCACCACAAAAATCTGGTGCCCAGCAGACAATTCACGACGACAGCCTTGCCAAACACGCCCCTCATCAGCGGACCGGATAATTTCCGTATTGATGGCTCCGCGACCTGAGGGCACCTCATCGATTAAACTGAGATCCAGGTCACCATAAAGCGTCAAAGCCAGACTGCGGGGAATGGGCGTGGCACTCATGACCAGAACGTGGCTCTGGTCGGTCATTTCTCCACTGGATGCCGATTTGCCTCTTTGACGCACGCCAAATCGATGCTGTTCATCAATCACTGACAAAGCCAACCGGGGCACTCGAACATCATTTTGAATCACTGCATGGGTGCCCACCAGCAGATCCACCTCTGCAGACGCCACGGCAGACAAAATACTCCGGCGTTCTGCGGCGGGAGTGCTTCCGGTCAGGGTTTCCACCGTCACACCCAGAGGACTTGCCCACTTGACCAGGGTTTGCCCGTGTTGCCGGGCCAGGACCTCAGTAGGCGCCATCATCACCGATTGATAGCCTTGTTCCACCACAAAGAGACAGGCGATAAAAGCCACCAGGGTTTTCCCGCAGCCCACATCTCCCTGAACCAGACGGTGCATCACCCGACCACTTCGCAAATCGGCCAGGATTTCCCCCAACACCCTTCGTTGGGCACCTGTCAGGGTAAACGGCAAATCGTCCACCAACCGCTTGGTCAAGTCCCCTGGCTTGTTCAGGCGCACCCCCGGCACATCCTGATTTTCCCCTCGCCGCCAAGCCATCAACAGCTGGATGAAAAAACCTTCCTGGTATTTTAAACGATGACGGGCAGCTTCCAGAGCGGGGCGGTCAGCTGGAAAATGGATATCCCTGCAGGCTGTTCCGGCCGAGCACAGTTTCCTTTCCCTGAGCAGTTTTTGGGGGAGCATTTCCTTGAACCCGCTGCCTTCAGTGGTCAACCTTTCCAAAGCCTGGAAGACCAACCCCCGCAGCCAATGTTGCCCAATACCGGCGGTCAAGCCATACACCGGAACCATGCGGCCCGTATGCAGCCCTCCGGTGTTTTCTTCCTTATTTTGGGGCACAACCAATTCGAAATCCGGATGGGTGAGCTGGAGGCGCCCGTTGTGGCGTTGAGCCAAACCACTGACCATCACCCTTTGGCCGGCTCTAAACTGTTTCAGCAAAAAACGTTGGTTGAACCAGATGCAGAACAAGACACCAGTGTCGTCCCCCAGAGTCACCGTTTGAATGCTGCCACCACGCCGGGTCCGTCGCTCGTTGGTGGTCAGCACTTCAGCCAGTACCGTCACTTCTTTGCCTTCAACGATGCGGCCCACCTGAACTGTGGTGGTGCGGTCAAAATACCGATGAGGATAATGGGCCAACAGGTCTCCCACGGTCTCCAAACCTAGACGGGACAAGCCCCTGGCCCGAACCGGGCCAACGGATTTGAGGAACTGCACGGGTGTTTCCAAACTGAATTCTGGTTTCATTTTTTGGCCTGGTAGGGGAAATAACTTGCTGGACCGGAACTTGGATGTTAAATTGCCGAGCCTTGGAATTCAACCCTCGCAATACTCTTTATTTAGGAGGAGTGCCATGAGCAGGAAGTGCTCTATTTGCGACAAAGGCCCCCAGTATGGCAACCGTGTCAGTCACGCCCATAACCTGACTCGTCATCGCTGGCTGCCCAACTTGCAGAAAATCAGGTTCGAAAAGGACGGAAAAGTCCAGCGCGGTTACGTTTGCACTCGTTGCATCCGAACCGGTAGCGTCAAAAAGGTAGTCTAAATTTTACAAGCATCTGGTTCAAAAGAGCTTATGGCAACCTTTTAAAAATATGATATAGCCCTCTCGATTCAATCGGAGGGCTTATGTCATTGATCCCCAGCACCTCAATGGCCTCCCGCATGGAATCCACCAAATCATTGGGATTAATCCAGCCGATATCTCCGCCCCTGGCAGCAGCCGGGCCAGTGGAATACTGATTCACCAGGCTGCCAAAATCGGCCCCTGTTTGCAGATAATTCTGAACCAACTCAACGATTGACTGATCCGTCAAAATCATATGCAGCAAATGCACTTTGCCTTCCTGGCGGGCACCATTGGCCTCATCACGCAATTTAATGAGACGATTTCCCCAGAGAATTAATTCGGCCTTGTTGTCCGGATCAGCAACAATCAGGAAATTAACCTCTTGCACAGCTGCATCGTATTGGTTCAATTTTTCCAGGAGTTGAACCTTGACGATGTGGGCGCTGAGCATGCTTGGCTCCAGGCGAATGGTCCGGTTAATGTGGTAGAGTGCTTCCACCTCCCGACCCTGTTTTTCCAGATGAACACCATAGTTGAAATGACCCACAGCATCATCAGGCTGCGAGGCGAGAAAATATTGAAAATGCTTTTCCGCCTCACTGTATTGGCCGGTGATTTCCAGGGCATTGGCCAGATTGAAACGATGTCGAGGATGGGTTGTTTCCGAATCAACAGCCTTGCGCAGGTAGACAAGGGCCGAATCCATGACGTCTGCAGCAAAGAATGCCTCACCCAAGGCACCAAAACTGGGCCCCCCGGGTTCCAGTTGAACAGCCTGCTGGCAATAGCCAATGGCTGCTGTTTTGTCGCCCTGCATCAAGCTAAGTTCAGAGGCCGCCAGATAATCTGAAAGGTTGGACGGATCACTTCTCATGGCGTCTTCCAAATGAGCCAGGCTTTGGGCCCAGATTCCCCTGGAAGCGGCAATATCGGCCAACATCCGGTGCAACCAGGCATCATCCAAACCCTGCCGCCGCAATTGGTCCAGCAGTTGATACGCTTTGGCCGGCTCCCCTTCATTCAGCGCCAGGCGGGCCAACCCTTCCAGGATACCCTTGTGCTCGAGGGAAAGCCGCAAACCCAGTTCCCATTGCCGACGAGCTTCTTCCACCCGATTGGCGCGCAACAGGGCGCGACCATACCAGTATCGTGCGTCCGGGTCGTCAGGATCCAGTTCAACAGCCATAAACCCATATTTCTGTGCTTCATCCAGTCGCTGATCTTTGATTCCCATGACAGTCAAGGGAAGCAGGGTCTCCAGGTCGGGTTCTCCCATGGCCACACATCGAATGAAAGCCTTGCGAGCTTCGGGAAAGCGGGAAGCTTCGTACAGTGTCTTGCCCTCGGCACAGGCGTCGCCGGCAGGATCAGCTTCCATTTGTCCAAGGCCCCACGAAGGCATCAACAGGAACAAAACCCCAAGGGATAACAAAATGGCAGGGCTATGAGACTGGTTCAATTTCAATCATCCTTCGAAAATACACGCAACAAGTGCCCTTGCAGCGAAGATATTGATTCAAGTTCTGTCCACTCGGGCCGATGACAAACATAAGAAACCCTGGGAGTCAGTTCAGGTTCCATGGATTTCCGAAATGGAACCCGCCCGGTCCAAAAGACCCAACGGAAAGATACAGTCATGTCCGACACGGCGAAACCCAGAATCCTGGTTGTGGAAGATGATCCGGATCTGCGCACCATTGTCCGCCTCCAGCTTTCGAGTCAAGGCTATGAGATCGATGAAGCCACCAATGGTGCCGAGGGTTTCCAGGCCATCCAGATCAACATCCCCGATTGCGTGATCCTGGACCTGATGATGCCGGTGGTGGATGGTTTTGGATTCCTCAAGCGAGTGCGCAGTGTTATTGAGCTCCAGGATATACCCATTCTCATTTTGACAGCCAGCGAAGACGAACGCAATCGAATTCGCGGATTCCAATATCAGGCCAACTCCTACATGAGCAAACCCTATGACCTGCAGGAATTGACCGATGAAGTCGAGCGTCTGTGCGCTTTTTCTAAACTGGAACAATAGCAGGAGCGTGTCGGTCCTAGGCAATCCAGGACCTGATTGGGCCCAACCAAAATTCCGGTTGCAACCAGCGAGCAGTCAAACAATCCGGGTGGATGCGCAGAACATTTTCCACCGCGGCAATGGCTTTTTCAGGCTTCCTTCTGCCCACCTCGAAATACACCAACTGCGCCAAACAGGAATCCGGTACAACCTTGGGAGATTGCCAACCGCCATCCGGTAGGTCGGGATCTCCCGCAGCAGCAGCCGTCTGCAACCGTGCCAGGCGCTCACTCTGAATCCCCTTCTGCACAAGTTCCTGACACAACATCCAGGCTTTGGAGTCATCCCCGGATTGGAAGGTGGCCCGAGCCACCAGAAACTGCCATGCTTCGGGGGCAATGGCCCCCTCCTGAGGTTCAGGAGCCTTCCATTGTCCGTCATGATGGTCATCTTTGCTCAGGATCAACAATTCCTCCAAATAAGCATACTCCGCGGTTCCCTTGCCGGATCCTGGCCAGCGAGCCAAAACCCCGCTAACATCCCGAAAACGGTTTTGTGCCAGATGGTGGCAAGCCAACAATTCAAAATAGAAGGCTTCATCAGACCATTCATTGGCAAGATCAGACAAACGACGACCGCAGGTTGTGGGGTGGTTGAGCAAATCATCAGCAGCGGCCAGCAGCAGCTCTGCCCTGGCAAATGTGCGCAAAAGATCTGGCCAACCAGCTAGAATTTCAGGCACTTGCTGTGCATGCCCTGTCAGCAGGGCCAAAACACCCCGCAGATATGAGCCAAACAGTTCTTCATAGGCCCCTGCCCGTGAATTTTCTGCCAACCCCTTGTCTGCTTCGTGCAGAAAACTTCGCGCGTCCAGCAATTGACCTGAGTCGGCAAGGATCAACCCTTTCAAATCGACAGCCATTCGGTAGGAGTCATTCAGGGCCAGAGCGGCCTCCACTTCCACCAGGGCCTCTCTCTGCCTTCCCATCTGAAATAGTGCTGCAGCATGTCGGGTGCGGTAATCAGGATAGCGTGGACGACGGGAAACCAGAGAAGCAAAAATCTCCAGCCCCTTGGTCCAGTTTCCCTCGCGACACAGGGCCACACCGGCGGCAACTTCTTCTTTTTCCGATTCTCCGCTGAGGCTCTTGATGAGTTGGTCCATCATGTCCGGCGGTAAAAGGTCCTGCGAATACTGTTTTGATTTGCCGAAGGTATCAATGAGCCAATGATCCACCCTTCGCCCCGATTCCACCAGGGCATTGAGACTATCGGCAGACTCAACTTTCCGATCCAGCTTTTCCAGAACAACCGCCTGCAGCAGTCGAGCTTCAGAATAATCAGGATTCAAACGCAAGGCACATTGAGCTTCCCGCAGAGCCTGATCCAAATCATCGGTCTTGGCCAGGACGGCGCCATGCAGGCAGTGCAAATCCGGGTAGTTCTCCCAGAGCCTTACAGCCTCAGCAAGGCAAGGGACAGCTTCGCTGGATTGCCCCAGGCGCATCAAACGACGGCCTTCACTCACCAAGGCCTGACGAAAATGAAACGAGGC
>JAUUYW010000447.1 GCA_030590265.1 Candidatus Krumholzibacteriia bacterium | reverse complement strand
GAAGCAGTGGAGCATTATCTCTCGGAGAACAGCCCCGTGCGCCCCAAAGTGGATGATCGTTGGGTTGAGAAAAAGGGGATGGCCCAGAAACCCTATTTGAGTGTGGAGTATTTGCAGTAATATCCGGAATTCTTGCAATCTGATACTGTGAAGGCAGTTAGAGGAAAATTCAAGCTCAAGCCCGCCTCTCGGCGACCGAAACCTAGGTCTGAGGCGGGCTTTTTATTGGGTATGGATCCCCAGCCGAAAGCCAGTTTCGTCGCCGGCGGTTCTTCTGGAAAACAGGAGCCACCGGAGGGACAAGGAAGTCCTAGGGCGGCGCCAGGATGGTGCCAGAAACAAGGCGGACACGGAAGTGAAGATCCTCAAAAAAGACAAACGCAACGACCAGCTAATGCGGTTCACCACCCACATGAACAAAATGGTTGTGGGCCAACCGGTGGCCATCGACAAACTCACCGATAGTTTCAGCAGGCTGATCGCCGGGGTCCACGATCCCGAGTCGCCCTTGTTGACCATGATGTTCATGGGTCCCACAGGGGTGGGAAAAACCGAAACAGTGCGCGCTCTGGCCGAAACCATTTTCGGCAACAAACGAGCCTACACCCGGGTGAACTGTCAGGAATATTCGGCTCACTACAACATCAGCAAGCTGCTGGGATCGCCACCCGGTTATGTGGGCGGAGAAATCCGGCCCCTGCTGGCTCAGGAAAATATCGACCGCCACCACCGCAAAGCCCTGGAAAACCAGTCGGGCCTGGTGAGCGAGCCGGGAAGCAAATTGAGCACCATGTATCCACCCGAGGCAGAGAAAAATCTCTCCATCATCCTCTTCGACGAGATCGAAAAGGCTCATCCCAAGCTGTGGAATCTGCTGCTGGGAATGCTGGAAGACGGCACGGTGGTATTGGGAAATAATGAAGAAGTGGACTTCCGCCAGTCAATAATTATCCTGACCACCAACGTGGGCAGCGCCGCCATGGGAGCCCACCTGGCTCAGAACAACATTGGTTTCTCCCCGGGCATTACCGACGAGAAAATGGACCAGGATATCGAAGAAGCGGCCATGCGCGAGGCCAAAAAAGTATTCCCCTTTGAATTCATCAATCGTTTTGACGACATCATCACCTACCACACTCTCAAGCAGACCCACCTGTACAGCATTCTGGACATTCTGATTGCCCAGATCCATCACCGGTCGTTGATGTGTGCCGAGCCATTTCTGCTGGAAATCACGCAAGAAGCCAAGACCAAACTGGTGGAAGCCGGCACCGATATTCAGTACGGTGCGCGTCCGTTGAAAAGAGTTGTGGAGAAGGAAATCGTCACTCCCATTTCCCACTACATCTGCAGCGACCAGATTCGCAAAGGCGATTTGATCACCGTGGACGTGGAGGATGGAGATTTCCTCTTCCGCAAGGAAACCGGCGTGACCAGTTGGGAAGAGCTCGAGAGCCTGGGTCCCTTCCCGGAAGCCAAATGGGCCAAGGAAGATCTTGGGGTCAAGGATGACGGCGGTGAGAAAAAGCAAATCGTCGAAGAAATCGTCCAGGTGGTGGCCACCGCCGGGGCTTTGACCGGGGCGGAGGATTAGCACCGCCCAGGAGCGTGTCGGAAAACCTCTCCCGTCGCCCTGCACGCCCTGCTGATTCGACCTCGTCGTTGCGAAACCGGGCCCGTAGCTACGGCTACGAACCCAATCTCGCGCCTAGATCTCGAAACAGCAGGGCGCACATGGCTCGGTCCGAGGTTTCCCGACACGCTCCTAGTTGGCTTCAACTCAATAAACATTCTCCGGGGTCCCGATTCTTCCGTGCGGGACCCCGGAGTTTCTTATATTCCCCAAAATCGGCCCGGATATTGAACTCCTGCCTTACAAGAGACCAATCCATTGCTTTAAGCACGACAAAGGCAGGTTCGCAATGCTCCGCAATCCCCTCGTTTTGATCATTTTGATGCTTTCGGTGTCAATTCTGGTCGTAGGCTGCTCTTCTCCGAGCGAGCCCACTGATCTGACCTATGGAAGCAATTCGCAACCCGATGATGATGATAATGATAATGATCCCATCCAGCCCGTGGTCACCACCGGCGTGGACGTGGGAAATGAGGCTCCCGAATTCACCCTGGCCGATACTTATGGCGACAATGTTGTTCTGAGCGAGTTGCGAGGCAAGCCGGTGCTCTTGTTCTTCTGGGCCACCGGTTGTGTCTATTGTGAAGAACAATACCCTCGCATCCAGGGGTTTCATGATTCCTATGCCGATTCCCTGACCGTTCTGTCGATCAACCTGGGTGATGACCCACAACTGATCAACGCTTTCATGGCCGATCGTGACTTGACATTCCCTTGCCTGGTGGGCACCACTGCCATGCAAACCGCCTACGAAGTCACGGGTGTTCCCCATGCTTTGGTCCTGGATGTTGAAGGCCTTGTCACCTTCAACAACCATCCCGGTTATTTGACCGAAGCAAATCTGATGGAAGAGTTTTAGCCGCCAGAAAAAACAACCCCAGCCGAAGAGGCTGGGGTTGAAAAATTCTTTGATCCAAGGGAGCTGATGCTCTCTAGGGCCAATACAGAATACGCCCGCAACTTTCACATTTCTGCACCCGATTGGCGTTGGTCTTGCTGACGAACTGGGCAGGAATGTTGGCGAAGCAGCCGGTGCAAAGGTTGTTCACCACCGGCACAACCGCATGACCAAATTTTTCTGTTAGCCGGCGATACCAGCTCATGTGGCGGGGATCCACTTTTTCAGCCAGTTGATCACGAGCCGTTTTCAAGTCATCAATCCCGCCGTGTTTGAAGCCCATGCCCTCGAGTTCTTCACCCTGGGTTTCCACTTCCTTGATCATGCCTTCCATGTCTTGCAGGGCAACCAGAATTTGCAGCTGTGGATTCATGGTTATTCCCCTTTCATGGCGGTGCAGAAAGACTCGTAGTCTTC